>DAIPLH010000029.1:7984-15014 GCA_036769325.1 Bacteroidota bacterium | reverse complement strand
CCTCGGAATCGTTGGAAGGAGGGGAGCCTGTAGCAAATTCAGCTTTCGATTCCGGTCACCCTCTGCCCCTTGCTTTTTCAAAACCTGGCCGGAATCGATTTGATCGTGAGCCTGCTCTTCTAAGCCGTGCGTTGCGATTTCGACGCCCTTTCTTTCCGTCCCCTTTCTTTGGGCGAGCAAGGAAAGGGGACAAAATCACGAACAATCAAGTCTTTGGGATGGACTCTCTTCAATTGTGTTCAGTCTCGATCCCATATATTCAGGCTCATGTTCTAACGACGGCGCTACCAGACAATAATTAGGATTTGCCCCCGGAAATACCTAACTTGTTTCAACTGTAAACCAGCTCCAGCCACACGGCTGGACAAGAAGCCCGGATCACATTAGATCGGGGCAGCATGCCGTAACCGGTCAAACCGCATTAACGCGGGAGTCCTTCACAGTCAAATCCTGAAGGGCACGTATTGGGAGCGGACATTCGAGATAAGCTCTCAATGACGATGCACCTGGTTTTGTCGGAACTGTGACTGAGACAGGTATACCGGACCTCAATTCCGTTCTCACCTCCTCATCCACCTTTCACACCTCTGGGAAGTTTTTCTGACATCGCTTGCATTTCGTTAGGTTTTCAGACCTCTTCGATTCCATTTTCACGGATCGGGAGGTTCATAATCATTTCATTTTTTCAAGGTATTTTTATGGGTTTTACAAAACTTGGTCTTTCGGACCAAATCCTTAAAGGGGTAAGTTCGGCCGGATACAATGTGCCAACCCCGATCCAGGCGCTTGCGATTCAGCCGGCATTGGAAGGGAAAGACATTATCGGGTGCGCGCAAACGGGAACGGGGAAAACAGCGGCATTTGTTCTGCCGATTCTCCACCGGCTTTCGCTGAAGGCACAAACCAATGAGCGGAAGATTCACCCCCGTGGCCTCGTCGTCACCCCCACGCGCGAGCTCGCCCATCAGGTGCACGATGCGTTCCGCACGTACGGCAAGCACACATCGCTTCGTTTCGTCTCGATCTACGGGGGCGTGAGCATGGAGCCTCAGCTCAAGTCCCTCAAGAGAGGGATCGATGTCATTGTCGCGACACCGGGCCGCTTGTTGGACCACATGCAGAGAGGCTCAGTCGATCTCTCTCATGTCGAGGTTGTCGTCCTTGATGAGGCCGATCGCATGCTGGATATGGGTTTCATTCATGACATGACGAAGATTCTCCACAAACTTCCGGCCAGCAGGCAGACGCTTCTTTTCTCAGCAACTGTTTCGGACGAAGTGACTGCGCTCGCGGGGAAATTTCTGCGGGATCCACAGACATTCCGTGTGGGTGAAAAAAGGAATCCTGCTGAGACGGTGACACAACATTTCTACTCCGTTCGTCAGGAGGAAAAGCTTTCCCTCCTGAGTCACGCAATTGAGAAGGAAAAGATGGGGAGCGTCCTGGTGTTTTCGCGAACCAAGCATGGTGCAGACAAGATCTCCCGTCGCCTTGAGCGTCAGGGGGTCTCATCCACCGCACTTCATTCGAACAGGACTCAGGGACAGCGCCAGAGAGCTCTCGATGGATTCAAGCAGGGACGTTACAGAGTTCTTGTCGCGACCGACATCGCTGCGCGTGGAATTGATGTCGACGGCATTTCGCATGTCATCAACTATGACATTCCGCAGTATGCTGAAGACTATATCCACCGCATTGGGCGAACGGGAAGGGCAGGTGCAACAGGAGACGCGATGACATTTGTTGGCTCTGCCGACAGGCAGTACCTCAAACGGATCGAGTCGTTCACCGGCAAGCATTACCCACTGAAACCGTACAGCGGTTTTCAGGCACCGGTTGAGGCGCAGACGAATGTTGAGACACGACAGCCGATCCATTCGCGAACTCCTCACACGGGACACGCGAAATCGCATCAACCCCGGCAACACAGCCACGCACCCGGTACACAAAGGTCGTCCAGTCATTCTCACGCGCCTGGTGCACAAAGGTCGTCCAGTCACTCTCACGCGCCTGGTACACAAAGATCGTCCAGTCACCCCGGAGCGAGACAAAAGAGTCACGGGGGGCCTGCCCCGAGGCACGGTCAGAATCATGGTTTCCAAAAACCCGGACAGGGGAAGAAGAAGGGAAGAAAGTCCCCCGTCACAGGCGTTCTGGTAGCAGGTAGGAAAAAGAAAACTGCTCCGAAGAAACTGGACTCCTTTTCATCGGACGGCGGTTCCTGGTCGAATTACTAGACCGGTCGGAAGTCAATAGTCGGTAGTCCTGACCTTGCACTTCCTTTCAAACTCCGCTACATTGATTCCGGCAGTTCTTTCAGGAGCTGCCGGTTTCTTTTTTCCAATCCCACCAAAGAATGAAATTCCCTACGATCGGCGATTTTGCGCGCTATCTTGAATCGGTTGGTGAACTCCACCGGGTCAAGACTGAGGTCGATCCGTACCCCTCGCTTTTCAGCCAGGCACGATAGTCACTTTCAAGTTCGATGATTCTTTCAAGACGCAGGCCGGTAAAGCCATGTTCGGTTTGAAGCCTTGTCCGAAGGTCGTTGAGTGACAGTATGCTGTGACCGGAACCCTTGCGCAGTTCCCATGAGAGGGGATTGAGCTCTATATATTCTTCGATGAAGTAGCGTTCGATATCGTCACGGATGACGCGGTCATAGAAGCTGCGGTGCCAACCGAATGAGGGGTCGAGTGCCGTGCGGATGATCCGCGTCGACTTTGCCTTGAACGCTCTGATGATCTTGCCGAGCTGGATGCCTGGCTGCTTCATGAGGACCCAGTCTGGCTTTCTTTCCCCCGTGCCAGCGATTGATTCTGGCTTGCCTCCAGCATCCGTTTGGGTTTGATTAATCAAACCCAAACCGGTTTTGGCGCTGGATTCCGCGCAAACGATCTCGACGATTCCGTGAAGGTGGTCTGGCATTATCTGGACTCTCGCTGTTTTGATATTCCCGAACTGCATCGGCAGCTGCTTCCAGACCTGAGCTATCACCTTCCCCGCTTCGGATAACTTCATCCGTCCGTCAATGATACTACCAAAGACGCTTCGTCTCTGGTGCGTTAACATCGTCACGAAGTACTCCCCTTGTTGCGAGTAGTCGAAGCCACGAAGGCGGAGGGAAGTGCGTCGCCGTCTCATGTCAGTCCCTTCCTTTGGCAAAGAATACAGGACGGGTCTTAGTGTCAGGATGTCCAAAATCGAAGAATCCACTGAAACAGTCAAGAGACACTGGGTTGCACTTCCTTTCAAACTCCGCTACATTGATTCCGGCAGTTCTTTCAGGAGCTGCCGGTTTCTTTTTTCCAATCCCACCAAAGAATGAAATTCCCTACGATCGGCGATTTTGCGCGCTATCTTGAATCGGTTGGTGAACTCCACCGGGTCAAGACTGAGGTCGATCCGTACCTTGAAGTAACAGAAATTGCAACGAGGGCTGTCAGAGAGAAGAAGCCGGCTCTGTTGTTTGAGAACGTGAAGGGTTCTTCGTTCCCGCTGCTCATCAACGCCCTTGCCAGTGAAAAGCGATGTGAGCTGGCACTGCAGAAGCATCCGCAGGAGCTTGGCAGCGAACTCATCCGGTTTGTCGAAGCGGCAATGCCACCCAGGGTGTCAACGCTTTTCAAACATCAGAGTGTTGTCAGGCGTTTTCTCGCATCACGGGTTGCCAATGTCTCCTCCGCTGTTTCGCAGGAGGTCATCGAGGATGCAAACCTGGATCGCCTTCCAATTCTCACATGTTGGCCCGAAGATGGGGGGAGGTTTATTACGCTCCCTCAGGTTATTACGTACGATCCCCAGACCGGGAAAAGGAACACCGGCATTTACCGTATGCATGTGTACAATCAACGCTCCACGGGTATGCACTGGCAGATTCAGAAGGGTGGGGGATTTCATTATGCAAGGGCGGAAAAACTCGGCAAGGAGCTTGAGGCCGTCGTTGCCCTTGGCACCGATCCGGCCTATCTGCTCGCCTCTGTTGCAGCGCTTCCTGAGAACATCGATGAAGCGATGTTTGCCGGATTTCTGCGCGGATCACGGACACGGTTTGCAAAGGGGAAAACCATTTCGATTCCTGTTCCGGCTAATGCTGAGTTCATCCTGGAAGGCGTGGTCCCTCCGCTCGAGCGAAAGATGGAAGGTCCTTTCGGAGATCACTTCGGCCATTATTCCCACGCTGCAGACTTTCCCGTTTTCTATGTGAAGACCATAACGCACCGTCGTGACGCGATCTATCCCGCAACAGTTGTGGGAATTCCCCCTCAGGAGGACAAGTTCCTGGGAGACGCTACCCAGATGGTTCTTGGCCCGCTGGTGAGGACACTGCACTCGGAAATTACCGATATGTGGGCATACTACGAAGCCGGATTCCATAACCTGCTGGTCGTGGCTGTGGACCAACGCTATGGCAAAGAAGCCATGAAGACAGCTCTCGGCCTCTTTGGTACCGGACAGCTTTCGCTCAGCAAGTGCATCATCCTCGTTTCGGAAGGAGTGAATGTCAGAAGTTTTGGCGATGTGATGAAGAACGTCCGGGACAATTTCGACCCTCACGATGATTTTGTCATGATCCCAAGAGTGCCGCTCGACACGCTCGATTTCACCAGCTTTACCATGAACCTTGGCAGTAAGATGGTTATCGATGCAACTCGAAAGAAAGGTGAACGGAGTCGGGAGATGGCCGGTGCCGATCCGGATCGTGTTCATCATCTCAGGAGAATCGACCCGCGGATTGTCGATATCAACCTCGTTCACGATATTCTTCTGCTTGTAAAAGTAAGGAGTCACGGACGTGAGATTGTGGAGAAGCTTGTACAGCACACCGAAGTAAGTGGCCTGAAGATTGTTGCAGCGGTGAGCGAGGATGTGGACATCATGGACCGGGAGAATTACATCTGGGGAATGTTCACGCGTTTCGACTGCGCCCGCGATCTTGTTTTCACAGAACAAAGGCTCGTGGGCATCAGCCCTGTCTACCGTGGCATCATGGGCATCGACGCGACATGGAAAGACGGTTATCCGAATCCACTGGTGATGACGGATGAGGTTGTGAAGAGGGTGGAGGAGAGGTGGGAAGGGTATTGGAGGTGAGGTCGAGGGCAAGCAGAGAGCGAAGAGCAGAGAGCGAAGAGCGAAGAGCAGAGAGCGAAGAGCAGAGAGAGCAGAGAGAGCAGAGAGCATGTTCTGTCTAATTGAAGAAGAAAGCAAAATGCTGATGAGCCACACTTCATGACACAAGTCCAGAGGTCAGCACTGGTTATCACCTGCGCCGCGTGGATTTTCCTTTCGTGTTCCACAAGCGGAATAGTTACCAGCACCGGTCTCAAATACGAGATAGTTGTGGAGGGAGAAGGATCGATTGCGGCAGTGGGCGACTCCGTCCGCGTGCATGAATCTGCGAGGCTGGAAGACGGCACGTTGCTTTACAGCACCCGCACGAACAACCGTCCGGTAGTGTTTCTCCTGGGCGGCGATCAGGTTATCGATGGTGTTAACGAGGGTGTAACAGGGATGAGGGTTGGCGAACGTCGGAAGTTGGTTGTTCCTCCTTCCCTGAGCAAGCGTTCAGAATATCCGAAGAATATTCCGAAGGACGCGACGCTGTATTACAATATTGAGTTGTTGGAGATACTGGGTCAATCGGTGCCTGGTGATTAGTGCGAGATTAGTCTCTCGCATACTGTTTGGCTTCTCATTCATCTCTGTCATGTTTTTTTCGAAACCGACCTCCGCTTTCCGTTTCGGTCGTTTGAATTTCGGTAATTCGAATTTCCTTCGGATTTCGTGCTTGGTTCTTCGTGCTTCTCAAGAGTACACTAAGGGGTTCACAAAGATGAAAGGGATCCATGGTGTCAATTGACTCAATGAGGCAACTCGCTCTCTCCTACCTAGGGGCGGTTGAGCAACCCCATTTCGAGAAGACCTCGTTCAGGGTAGCGAAGAAGATTTTTGCAACGCTGGACATCGAGAACAGAAGAGTCTGTCTAAAGCTCTCTGCTGTTCAGCAATCTGTTTTCACAGCATACGACAAGAAGGCCATCTATCCTGTTCCTAATGCCTGGGGCAAACAGGGGTGGACTTTCGTGGAGCTTGCCAGAGTCCGCAAAGACATGTTCCGGGATGCTTTGACGACTGCATATCGGGAGGTCGCTGCTAAACCAGCTTCGAGGGGACGAAAAAAGAATTGAGGGGATGCACTTCGCTTTAATCCGAAATCTGTAATCCGTAATCTGCCTTCTCCAAAACAAAAAACCCCGCCTTGTGGGCAGGGTTCTTGGTTACAGCGTGTTTCCGGTTTTACCGGATGACGGTAACGTCCTTTGCCGACGGACCCTTCGGACCCTTTTCGACATTGAACTCTACTGCGTCACCCTCGTTCAGGCTCTTGTAGCCGTCTCCCGTAATCGCGTTAAAGTGAACGAAAACATCTTCGCCACCTGTGCGGGAAATGAAACCAAAACCCTTCGCTGAGTTGAACCATTTGACTGTTCCTTTTTCCATGGAACTCGTCCTTTCGTGTATTGTATCGACCCGGCTCAACCGCCGGGCAAGGTGTACGCCAACAAGCTTATCTGAATGATGGCTGTGCGACCTTGGTAGGA
Organism: Bacteroidota bacterium; assembly: GCA_036769325.1. Lineage (GTDB taxonomy): Bacteria > Bacteroidota > Ignavibacteria > UBA10030 > UBA6906 > DAIPLH01. The sequence goes on along the minus strand of DAIPLH010000029.1, from coordinate 8,409 downwards.
TACGTACGGTTCATCAGCAGGCAAATACAAGCAGGTGTACGGTTGCTTAACGGCCATACAATACGAAGAATTTCCGGTGAATCCTAATGAAATCTGAAAATTTTTTGGGAGCAAAAATGAGGCCTTTCGCCTTGCATCATCAAGGATTCCGGCGTATGTTGTTCGGAAATCAGTCACTTTCCCGACCTTTTATGTCACCCAAAACCCTCCTCCTTCTCCTGACGGTCTTCTTTTCTCCTCTTTCAGAGGCCGCTGAGGCTATCCTTTCACCTGACGGAAGGCTCCGATTGGTCTTTGATCTGCTCGATGGAGGGCGTCCGTCATACCGACTCCTCTTCGGGGAGAAGTCCATCATCGAGAAAAGCATCCTGGGTCTTGAGCTCAAGGACGAGCAAGGTTTGACAGCCGGATTCTCCATCGAACGT
>DAIPLH010000029.1:0-7974 GCA_036769325.1 Bacteroidota bacterium | reverse complement strand
ACCACTGCAATTGACGACACGTGGGAGACTGTGTGGGGAGAGCAAAGAAGGATCCGGAACCGGTGCAACGAACTTCTTATTGGGCTCCTTCAAGAGGGAGAGAATGCGCGCAGGGTGCTCATTCGTTTCCGTCTGTTCAATGATGGGCTCGGTTTTCGCTATGAGTTTCCTGCACAGTCGGGTTTGGGCTATTTCACAGTAACGGGTGAAATGACAGAGTTCAATCTCGCTGGAGATCACACCGCTTTCTGGATGCCGGGGGACTATGACACGAACGAATACCAGTACACGGCTTCACGTCTGAGTGCAATCGATGCCGTGAGTGGCAAGACGGCATCTGAAATCTACGCGAGGAGTGCTATTGGTCCCGATGCCGTCCAAACTCCCTTGATGATGAAATCTGACGACGGATTGTACATCAATATCCATGAAGCTGCGCTGGTGAATTACCCGGCGATGAACCTTGTGATTGACAAGCCAACCTTCACGTTCCGTTGCCATCTGGTTCCGGATGCTTTTGGCAACAAGGCCTATCTGCAATCTCCTTGCCGGACGCCGTGGAGGACAATCATCGCGAGCGAAAAACCTGAGGACATTCTTGCGTCCCGGCTCATTCTGAATCTCAATGAGCCATCGACCATCCCAGACCCGGGTTGGATCAAGCCGATGAAGTACGTCGGCATCTGGTGGGAACTGCACGTGGGGAAGTCGACCTGGAATTATGCGGACATGGGCAACGTGAAGCTGGACGGAACCGATTGGGCATCCTTGCCGCCGAACGGACGGCATGGGGCAACGACGGAACGAACGAAGCGTTACCTCGACTTTGCCGCTGAGCATGGGTTCGATGGCGTCCTTGTTGAAGGATGGAATATCGGCTGGGAAGATTGGTTTGGAAAATGGAAGGAAGAAGTGTTCGATTTCGTGACCCCATACCCTGATTTCGACGTTGTTGCCCTGCAGGAATATGCGGCATCGAAGAACGTCAAGCTCATCATGCACCATGAGACTTCGGCCTCGGTCACAAACTATGAAAGGCGCATGGACGAGGCCTTCCGCTTCATGAAGGATCACGGGTATGATGCTGTGAAAACAGGATACGTCGGAAGGATCATACCGCGGGGTGAATTCCACGACGGGCAGTGGATGGTCGATCACTACGTGCGGGTTGCCAGGAAAGCTGCGTCATATGAAATCATGGTCGATGCGCACGAGCCTGTCAGACCGACCGGACTTCATAGAACGTACCCGAATTGGTTGGCCTGCGAGGCTGCAAGGGGCAATGAATTTAATGCATGGAGCAGGGGAAATCCGCCGGAGCATGAGACAATCCTTCCATTCACGCGCCTCATGGGTGGGCCGATGGACTATACGCCTGGAATCTTTCAGATCAAGCTTAACTATTGGGACAAAGAAAAGAAGCAACACGTCCACACCACTCTGGCCAAGCAACTTGCGCTCTATGTTACACTGTACAGTCCGTTTCAGATGGCCGCCGACCTGCCGGAGGCCTATGAGCGCTTCATGGATGCGTTTCAGTTTATCAAGGATGTCCCTGTAGATTGGGATACAACGGTTGTCATCGATGCCGAACCGGGCGACTACGTTGCTATAGCGCGCAAGGGAAGGGGTGCAGAGGATTGGTACATCGGGGCAATAACGGACGAAAATCCGCGGAGCGTGGCGGTCTCGCTGAATTTCCTTGAGCCAGGCAAACGATACACAGCGGTTATCTATGGTGACGCAGCGGACGCAGATTGGGAGGAGAACCCGATGGCGTACCAGATAGGGAGCAGTGTAGTAACAAGTCAATCAATACTGCAGCTCTCCCTCGCCGCCGGTGGAGGGGCAGCAGTGATGATCAGGGGAGGAACCGGACACGACTGAGTCGTGTCCGAACGAAAGTTGAAACGAGGAAAGAAGAAAAAAAAGGACCACAGTCGGGACATACTCAGTCATTCCCCTCAACCTCATAGGCCGAATGTCCTTCAATATCGAACTCCACCTGGAGCTTCTTCACAAATTCATTCTCTGACTTTTCCTTTTTCCTCCGCGTGTTCCGATTGTAGTCCCAGACGATCGGATTGAGCTCAATGTACCTTCGAATCCTGTATAAGCTCAGATCATCGCGAATGATGCTGTCATAAAATTTCGTTCGCCAGAGCGGAGTTCTTCCCCAGAGTTTTGCCTGTCTCACCTTCCATGTCACACCTGCTTTGAACGCGCCAATGATACTCGACATGGATCCGCGAATGGATTGCCCGAAATGTCGCACGCTTTTTGTCGGTGGCCGCTTTTCATCTCCTTTAATAGCAATGATCCCATGAAAGTGGCTGGGCATAAGGCAGTATTCATCGAGAGATACGTTCGTGTAGTGATCCGGAATTTCCCGCCAGTCTGCTTCAACAATAATTCCGATTTTGGAGGGAACGATTCTACCATGTGCGACTCGACCGAAGATATGTTTGGAATTGAAAGAGTTGAATGTTACAAAATATGAACCGCTCTGCGAATAGTCGTAATCCTTCAGTCGGAGTCGTTTTCGCGCGTGTGTGTTCATGCGAAGTGTTTGTTTGGTAAGGAGTGAATGAGGTTGCGAGGCGGGGTGGAAATGTAGGAAGGGGGCTAAGGAAACGCAAGGCGTCAAGGGTCTTGGCCGCCTGTGCGGACACGCCTGAGGCGTGTCCGCACAAAAGAGGTATCCGGGAGACCCGGTCGGGACACGACTCAGTCGTGTCCCACCAAGCCCTCAAGTTTTCGTGTCAGAAAAACCCTCTCTGACGGCAACTGCGTCAACTCCAGCGCTTTCCGAAAGCAACGGGCAGCCGCCCCGGGGTTTCCGCTTTCAGCATGGAATTCTCCAAGCACCGCGTGAAGGAGGTAGTACTGTTCCAGTCGCTCTCCCCGGATCTGACCTATTGCGCGAATGCCGGCCTCAGGTCCTTCGACCCTGGCGAGTGCAACAGCCCTGTTCAGGTAGACAATTGGAGAATCGTTGAACCCCACAAGCAGATCATACAGGTCAAGAATCCTGGCCCAGTCGGTATCTTCGTACTTCGGTGCCAGACAATGGCAGGCGGCAATTCCCGCTTCGAGTTGATAGCGCGAGAGGACATTTCCCTCGGCCGACTTCTCAAGCTCGGAAAATCCCTCACGAATCATTTTTCCATCCCAGGAGTTTCTGTCCTGCTCCTGGAGAAGCAGGAGATTGCCAAGGTCGTCTGTCCGGGCACCCAGTCGGGATCCATGGAACAGCATCAGCGCGAGCAACCCGTGAGCTTCCGGCGTATCACCCGAAAAATGCTGTGAGAGGATGCGGGTGAGTCTGGTCGCCTCGTCGCAGAGTTCCTTTCTTGTCAGCGTTGCTCCCGAAGACGCTTTGTATCCTTCGTTGAACAGAAGATAGAGCGCCTGAAAAACGGAGGCCAGTCTTCCGGGCTTGCTGACCGGATCGGGTATCTCGAGAGCCGCCTTGATTTCCCGGAGCTTCTGTTTCGCTCTCACTAACCTCTTGTGAACCGTCTCCTTGTTGGAAAGAAATGCCCGCGCAATCTCGTCTTCACTGAAACCGCACAAAGTTCTCAGAATCAAAGCAACGTGGGCTTCCAATGAGAGCGAGGGATGGCAGCATGCAAACATCATCCGGAGTTGATCGTCCTGAATCTCACGCTCCGAGAAGAATTCAGGAAACCCCAGCGGTGGCCCGGACAATTCAAGTGATTTCTGGTACCGGGAATCTCTGCCATTTTCCCGCCGGACAACATCCAGAGCCTTGTTCTTCGCGATCTGCATGATCCAGGCAGCCGGGTTTTCCGGAATTCCCTTGTAGGGCCACACTTGCAATGCCTTGAGCAGACCTTCCTGGACGGCGTCTTCTGCAAGTTCAAGTCTCTCGAAGCCAAGGATCTTCGTCAATACCGCGACAATCCGACCTGATTCATGGCGGAAGAGATTGTCCACAATCTGTTGAGTTTGTGTTGGCGGCGGAGGCATGGTAATCAAGCCGGGGTGCGCATGACGCACCCCGGTCAGATGGAGTTTAGCTAGGCGGGCATCTCGATTTTCATGACTTCACGTACTTCCACTTTGCCGCCGAGCGGGAAGTCCGGATAGTCCCGTGAAATCTCAACGGCGGCGTTGAGATCCGGAGCCTCAACAACAAAGTAGCCGGCAACAGATTCCTTCGACTCAGCGAACGGGCCGTCGACCACGACCTTGCCGTTCTTCTGCGAAAGAATCTTGCCTCCATGGATCAACGCCTCGCCTTCCTGATACTTCCCGGTGTTGCGGAGTTTGTCTATCCACATAAACCATTTCTGCATCTGTTTCTGGGCTTCATCCGGCGAGAGGCTGTCGTAAAAACCTCCGTGGAAAATGAGCATATATTTCTGTGACATGATGACCTCCTGAATTAAATAAGTTATGAATTCATTGATATGACGAACAAGGAGTGCGGACAGGGACATACGGGACTGTTCGTTGAGCGAGCCCATTCGTTGAGCAGGCAGGTTCGGTTAGCTATCCAGTTCCGTTTAGCAAGGATGTCCGTTGGGCTGTTACGTCGGTCGGGCCAGCCTATAGGAACCAAATCAGAAAGCAACAAAGGTACCCCCTTGCTACCCCACCGAATGGGCTTGCCTCACGGGCAGGATTGTCCATCGAACAGGTTTCCCAACGAATGGGCTTGCTTAACGAACAGGCTAGGCTTAATGAACAGGCTTGCTCAACGTACCTGCTTGCTCAACGGAGCAAAGATAGCTATATTTACAGCACTTCACACGACTTCATGACTGAAATCCGATTCCGCGACACCTCACTCATCCCAATCTGGAACAAGATCCAGCGCGGCGACCGTCTTTCGCTGGAAGATGGCCTCTCCCTCTACAAGACCCATGACCTTGTTTCCCTGGGCAAGATGGCACACCACGTCCAACAGGAAAAAAGCGGGGATGCAGTCTATTTCGTTCTCAATCAAAAGATCGAGCACACGAATATCTGTGTGCTCTCATGCAAGTTTTGCGATTTTGCCACCAAGAAAGGTCGCCCCGACGCATACGAAATGACAACGGAGGAGATCCTCGCAAAGCTCACTCCGGATATTCACGAAGTCCACATGACAGGAGGGATGCCTCCCGATTGGCCATGGGAACGCTATCTCGACATTGTCCGATCGATACACCAGCACTATCCTCAGGTTGACGTCAAGGCATTCACGGCAGTGGAGATTGATTTTTTCCACAAGAAATTCAGAATGTCGATCGAAGAAGTGCTCAGACAACTGCAGTCAGCGGGACTAAAAACAATGCCCGGCGGAGGTGCCGAGGTGTTTTCGGAACGGGTCAGAAAGCGCTTGTTCCCTCAGAAAATTGGGGCAAAGGGCTGGTTTGAGGTGCACAAGACGGCCCACCGGCTTGGGATCCCGACAAACAGCACTCTTTTGTATGGCCATATCGAAACACTGGAAGAGCGCCTGGTCCACATGATGAAACTCCGGGAAGCACAGGATGAGACTGGCGGGTTCCTTTCGTTCATCCCTCTTGCCTTCCAACCGGGAGACACCGGGATCAAACCAAAGAACCAGTTCACTTCCGCCATTGATGACCTGAAAACGATTGCAGTATCCCGCCTCATGCTCGATAACTTCCCACACATCAAGGCATATTGGGTCATGCTGACGGAGGAGGTTGCTTCGATGGCGCTCAATTTTGGCGCCGACGACATGGACGGCACCGTTGGGGGTGAAAAAATTGCTCACGATGCAGGTGCGATCTCTCCAATGAAGCTGGCGAAGGATCAATTGATCAGAATCATCAGAGATGCAGGGAAGATTCCGGTGGAAAGAGATGTTTACTACAACCCTCTGAACGTATCCAGTGAGAGAGTCATAGGAAGGATTCCATTTCTCAATTCACTTCCCTTTTCCGCCTACATGGACTCCGGCTCCTTCAGAACTCTTCCCGTCGTTCCGCGCCGGATGGGATTGCTCAGCAAGCAGGGGCAGATTGACGCCGGACTCTTTTCTCTCATGGACTATTTTGATCAGGAAGATCAGCTTGAATTGTCCGGTTGGTGCATCGCCTCACGAGATCAGGTGAAGAGTGTAATGCTCTTTTCGAAGGAGGGGTGGGCTGGTCTGCATGGAAAAACGATCGGAGTTACCGACGGGACGGCAACGTCGGTGAGATTGCTGGAGCTTCTTCTCGAGATGAAGCATGGAATACAGGCACATTTCGAGCGCTTGCATGGCGGAGTGAATGACCTCTCCGGGTTTGATGCGGTCCTTCTGATCGGGGATGAAGCACTCCAGCGGAAGAAAACCGGCCTCGAAGGCTTTGAGCTGGTTTTTGATCTTGCGAAGGAATGGTACGATTGGCAGAAGCTCCCGTTTGTTTTCGCCGTCTGGGCCGTCAGGAGGTCGCTTGCACCCGACACAAAAGAGAGATTGAGCCGAATGATCGGCGATTCTCTTGATCGATATGAGGAGGATCATTCATCGAGGGCATCCATACATGGGGGACGACTGGGTCTGACCGGGAGTGAGACAAGTGAATATCTGCAGGGGTTCAATTATCGACTTGGTGAACGGGAAAAAGTAGCGATGGGGATCTTTCGTGACCTTGTGAAAAAGCTGGATACCTTGCCGCAACATTATGGGACGCAACCGGTAATTGGAAACGAATCAGACAATGTGAATTGATGTCGTGAAAACACTTTCATCCCTCTTTTCAAAAATCCGATCAGGCGAAAGACTTTCGTCTGACGACGGACTCTTTCTTCTTCGAGAGGCCCGGATCCTTGACCTCGGTGAGCTCGCTAATGAACTCCGTTTTCGAAAGAACCCGGAGGCAAGAGTGACTTTCGTGGTGGATACAAACCCGAATTACACCAATATCTGCAACGTCGATTGTATCTTTTGTGCGTTTTATCGGCACCCCGGGGAAGCAGGCGAGTACACGCACCCGGTGGACGACATGATCAGGAGCTTTCAGGAATCAGCAGCAAAAGGTGTGACCACCATTCTTCTGCAGGGAGGTGTGAACCCTGCGTTGCCGCTTGACTACTACCTGGAACTCGTAAGCCGTACCGTTGCAGAAGTTCCGCAGGTAACGCCGCACTTCTTTTCGACCTCAGAAATCATTGGAATGTCTGCGGTTTCGGGCCTGTCCATCCCCGAGGTCCTTCAAAAACTCTGGGATGCAGGACAGCGCTCGATACCGGGAGGCGGAGCCGAAATTCTCTCTGACCGGGTAAAGAAGAAGATCAGCAACAAGAAAGGAACCAGCGCCGACTGGCTTTACGTGATGCGTGAAGCGCACAAGATTGGTTTCAAAACAACAGCGACGATGATGTACGGACATCTGGAGACTGATGAGGACATTATCGAACATCTCAATGTCATCCGCGAACTCCAGGATGAAGACCATGGTTTCACAGCCTTCATTCCGTGGAGCTTCAAACCGGGGAACACGCCGCTGGAGAAGATCATCCCACACTACGCAACTGCCAACCGCTACTATCATTTGATCGCTCTTTCACGGATCTTCCTTGACAATTTCGATCATATTCAGGCGTCATGGTTCTCAGAAGGAAAGAAGGCCGGACAGATTGCGTTGCACTTCGGAGCGGATGATTTTGGCGGGACTCTTCTTGAAGAAAATGTTCATGCTGCCGCGAATTTTGTCAATAAGACAAACACTGAGGAATGCATTGCCCTGATCCACGGCGCCGGGTTTGCTGCAGCTCAACGGACCACGTCATATCAGGTGCTGCAGACATTTCCTGTGGTGGAGGAGATGGCGGCATAGTCACCTTTCAGTCCTTCAACTCCCTGCATTCAACGGTTCACGTCCACATCCCACAGAGGTCTTCCCCGAAGGCCTTTTCTTTTCAATGAAGACACAGGTTCTTCGAACGTCATGTGATGTTCGGAGAACCTGTGTCTTCATTGAAAAGAAAAGGCCTTCGGGGAAGACC
>DAIPLH010000309.1:0-4125 GCA_036769325.1 Bacteroidota bacterium | reverse complement strand
TGGCCGGCGAATGGCGAATCGGGACGGATCACGGCCATCCCGGCCATCACATCGACGGCATCAGCACCACCGACGCCAATGGCAAGCATCCCGAGCCCACCGGCGTTCGGAGTATGCGAATCGGTGCCAATCATCATTCCGCCCGGGAAGGCATAGTTCTCAAGAACGACCTGGTGAATGATTCCGGCTCCCGGTTTCCAGAAGCCAATGCCGTGCCTGGCGGATACTCCGGCAAGAAAATCAAAGACTTCCTTGTTGTCCTGAAATGCCTGAGCCAGATCAGGTCCGGCCCCGACCTCAGCCTGAATCAGATGGTCACAATGCACGGTACTTGGAACAGCCACCCGGGGAATGCCGGCAGACATGAACTGCAGAAGCGCCATTTGTGCTGTCGCATCCTGCATGGCAACGCGGTCAGGAATGAATTCAGAGTACGTCTCTCCCCTCTTCGCGGCCCTGGAAGGGAGCTCTGCATAGTGAGCTGTTAGGATCTTCTCAGTCAGTGTAAGGGGTTTTCCCCAGAGCTTTCTCGCCCTGGTTATTCGGGGTGAAAGCCCTGCATAAAATTTCCGGATCATTGAAAAGTCAGCAATCATCTGAAATGCCTGTCCATCGTTCAATTTTGTGTCGTGAGGAACTAAAATATACGCAGAGTTGAAAATTATCGCAAGCTGCCCTCGTGGTACAGATTCACCACGAAGGCACTAAGGCACCAACAGGAGGATTACTTTACTTTATACAGCTTTTTCCCCTTTGTGTCTTTGTGCCTTCGTGGTAATATTTCACCATTGGTGTCTTCGTGGTAAAGGACTCGGCGGACGTTTCATTGCAACAAATGTCGGTTTTTGGTAACTTTTTGGCCGGGGAACACAGCAAAGCCGAGATGCCGGAGAAACCACATCAAACTCTCGATTCGGAAACTGACGTTGTTACACAGGAGCCAGCAAAGGTGATCCTGTTTAACGACGAAGTCCATACTTTTGATGAGGTGATCGGCCAGTTGCTCAAGGCGTTACGTTGTACACAGGTAAAAGCCGAAGCTCTGGCTGCCGAAGCCCACCAGTCCGGAAAGGCCATGGTGTACTCTGGCGAGCTCTTCCGTTGTATGGAGGTGAGTGCAGTCCTCGAAGAAATCCATCTCATGACACAAATCGAAATGTAGCTCTCCCCACACCCTGACGGGTGCCGGTTAGATCCTTTCATGAATTCACATCAGATCCGAAGCAGTTTCTTCACCTTCTTTGAGCAACGCGGGCACCGCATTGTTCCAAGCGCCCCTGTCATCCCGCATGGGGACCCGACACTCCTGTTTACCAATGCAGGCATGAACCAGTTCAAGGATGTTTTTCTTGGAACGGGAACACGGGATTATAAACGGGCTGTTGACACACAGAAATGCATCAGGGTGAGCGGAAAACACAATGACCTCGAGGAGGTAGGAAGGGATACATACCATCATACATTCTTCGAGATGCTCGGGAACTGGTCATTCGGCGACTATTATAAGAAGGAAGCCATTGCCTGGGCCTGGGAACTTCTCACAACCGTCTGGGGCCTTGAGAAAAAGCGCCTCTATGCAACGGTGTACCAGGATGATGATGAGGCCGCTGGCTACTGGAGAACTGAAACGGATATCGACCCCTCTCATATTCAGAAATTTGGAAAGAAGGATAATTTTTGGGAGATGGGTGATACAGGTCCATGCGGACCCTGCTCCGAGATCCACGTTGACCTGACGCCCGACTTCACGGGTGAGAAGCTGGTCAACGCAGGCGATCCCCGTGTGATGGAGATCTGGAACCTCGTCTTCATCCAGAACAACAGGAAGGCCGATGGGACCCTCGAACGCCTCCCTGCTGTTCACGTCGACACGGGAATGGGCTTCGAGCGAATCTGCGCGGTCCTTCAGAAGAAAAGTTCCAACTACGATACAGATCTTTTCCTCCCGATTATTACAGAAATCAGCCGGGTAACCGGGCGTGATTACAGCGATCCGGAGAATCAGATCCCGATCCGCGTTCTTGCAGATCATATCAGGATGTTGACCTTTGCGATTACTGATGGGGCCATTCCCGGCAATGAAGGCCGGGGCTATGTTCTGAGAAGGATCCTCCGCCGGGCGGCACGTTTCGGAAGAAAACTCGGGATGCACGAACCTTTCATCTTCTCACTCGCACGCTCGGTCAGTTCCACAATGGGGACTGCTTTTCCTGAGCTTCGTGACAGCCTTCCTCATGTTGAAAAAGTCATCAGAGCTGAGGAAGAGAGTTTCAACCTGACGCTCGACAAGGGGCTGGAGATTTTTGAATCTGTTGCAGCGACCATCGGCGCAGGACGAGCCTTCCCCGGGGGCGAAGCATTCAAACTATATGACACGTACGGCTTCCCTCTTGATCTTACCGATGTTCTTGCAGAGGAACGCGGAATCAAGGTTGACCACGATTCCTTTGACGTTCTTATGGAGCAGCAGCGGGAGCGTTCGAGAGGGGCAACTTCGGCAGGGAAATCGGTTGAGCAGGAGGTCCCGGATGATATTCACATCGAAGGAAGCGGGGGAATTTTCGTCGGCTATGACAGTCTCACAACCTCAGCAACGATCCTCGGAGCAAAAGAGAAGAGCGCTATATTAAGCGAGTCTCCGTTTTATGCTGAATCCGGCGGCCAGGTCAGCGATACAGGAACACTGACTGTGGGCACCAGGAAATACGCAGTGGTGGACGTCAGAAAACGGCAGGGCACCAGCGTCATCCTCCTCAATGAGAGCGTCGAGGGCTTGGTGGGAAAGCCGGCCACGGCCTCGGTCGATGAGGCGAGGCGAAGGAACATCGAAGGCAACCATAGCGCGACACACCTGATCCACGAAGCTCTCCGGCGGGTGCTCGGAACCCACGTTCACCAGCAAGGCTCACTTGTCGCTCCCGACCGTCTGCGTTTTGATTTCCCTCATTTTGGAAAAATCACGCCGGATGAACTGAGGGCAATTGAAGACCTCGTGAATGAGAAGATTGTCGAGAACATTCTCGTCCACACCGAAGCAGACGTCCCCATCGATGAGGCCAGGAAAATCCCCCATGTAAAGATGTTTTTTGGTGAAAAGTATGGCGAGCGGGTCCGGGTTGTGTTCATCGACGAATCGTTTAGCGTTGAGTTCTGCGGTGGAACACACGTTCGCTCAACAACGGAAATCGGACCATTGAAAATCATCTCAGAAGGTAGTATCGCAAGCGGTGTTCGAAGGATCGAGGCGGTGTCAGGAGACGCAATCCGTACGTATATCGACGGGCAGATCGCAAAGCTGAACGATATGGACCAGAAGCTTGACGAGCTCCTCAGGGAAAAAGAGCTCTTTGAAAAAGAATTGAAGAGAACTCTCACCTCGGGTGGAGCCCGACTGGAACCACTCCGTGCCGAATCCATGAGAATCACTCTTCCTGAAATACGCAACGTCGAAGAACGCGTTAAACAAAGTGAGAATGTGGTTGAGGATACCGCGCGGGAGGTTGCAGATCTCCGAAAGGAAGCAAGCCGCAATGTTGTCCTTGAAGCCGGATCGAAAATCGAGGAGATGGTTCAGAAGTCGATTTCTGTTAACGGTTTCCAGATGGTTTCTGCGCGGGTCCAGGCAAGCGATCTGGAACAGCTCAAGGCTCTCGGCGACACGCTCCGGGGAAGGCTGAAAAGCGGTGTAGGAGTCCTTGCATCGGTGATCGATGAAAAGGCTATGCTGGTTTGTGTGGTTACCGACGACCTCGTCAAGGCAAAGAACCTCCAGGCCGGAAAGATTGTAGCAGAGCTTGCAAAAAAACTCGGAGGTGGAGGTGGTGGCAAGCCACACCTTGCGACAGCCGGCGGGCGGGACATCGCAATGCTCGATGAAGTACTCCACGGCGCGGAGGCAGTCGTCCGCTCAATGATCCACTAACCTGATCCGGTGACATAACCATGGGACATCTTCCTCTCACCATCCTCAGGCGGGAATCTTTCATCCGCGATGAGCTGACAGCCAGTGCGGAAACAAAGAAACGCATTATCGAGGCATGCAGCGACAAAATCGTAAAGGCGGTTGATACGATCATTGGCGCACTCAACAACAGGAAGAAGATTCTGCTGTGCGGCAACGGGGGG
>DAIPLH010000028.1:0-15083 GCA_036769325.1 Bacteroidota bacterium | reverse complement strand
TTCGGGGGAAGCAATTACATCGATGTTCGCAAGTTTGACCCCGAGGGAAACTTGGATTGGCTCGCCAGCTTTGGAAACGCTTTCTCGAGAGACATGGATCTTGACCGGGACGGGAATATCTACGTGGCCGCCTCGACGTGGTCGATCAGCGGGGACCCCACCGACTGTTTGGTCGTGAAATTCGATCAGCAGGGAGAACTGGTGTGGGCTCGTACCTTTGACGGCCAGGCATCGGTCGATGATGCCGCGAATGCGATTGCGGTCGATGCCGCGGGAAATGTGTATGTGACAGGATCAGCCGCAACCCAGCCGGCAAACGATGATTACGTGACAATCAAATACGACGCCCAAGGCAACCAACAATGGGCTGTCCTCTACGACAGATCAGGACAGGACGACGCCGCTGTCGATCTTGTGATTGACCCTTCTGGCAGCACCTACGTGACTGGTACCTCGGATGACGACTACACGACAATCAGTATGGGCCTGATGGCAAGGAATTGTGGGTCAACCATTTCAATGGAAAAGCAGGCCTCACTGACACAGCCAGGGATCTCGTCATCGACCAACAGGATAATGTTTATGTTACAGGCAGAAGTAGTGGTCTCGTGACAGGAGATGATTTCTGCACTGTGAAATATACCCCTACCGGCGAACAGCAATGGGTCGCGGTTTATGATGGTGGCGTAGGCGGCTGGGACAACGTCAACCGTATTGACGTGGATGGAAGCGGTGGAATCTATCTGGCCGGTGAGAATAACATAGGAGGTTTTCTATCCGCGACCATCCTCAAGTATAGGCAGTCGCCCGGAGCCGTCTCCCTTGTATCTCCAGCTCCACGCCAGGTGATCACTTCTGATATGGTCGCATTGGTCTGGCTCGCACAGAAGGTCGATCAGGTCGATCGTTATTGGCTTGAGGTAGACACAGATTCACTCTTCTCGAGCCAGTTTGTGGACTCCCTGGTTGTCGACACGACCTATACCCTCTCATCACTCAACCACCTTACGACCTACTGGTGGCGGGTCAGGGCACACAACGTTTATGGATGGGGACCATTTAGCGAGCCCAGAAGTTTCTTCGTTTTCAAGGAGATACCTGCTCCGCCGATACTCGTGGCGCCTTCGGACGGAGAAATGGATGTTTCTTTGAATCCTTTGATCGACTGGAGCTCATCCCTGGGGGCCGAAACATACGAGCTTCAGCTCTCTGACACGGCGGATTTTTCCACTCTCGTCCTGGATGAAGACAGCCTGACTGAAAGCTCGTTCAATGCAATGGGGCTTTCGGGACTCACGACATACGCGTGGCGTGTGAACGCAACAAATGCGCTGGGCACAAGCAGTTGGTCTGACACCTGGAGTTTTCAAACTGTTATGGGAACGCTCCCCTCACAGGTCATCCTCGCATCACCTGCAAACGTAAGCCTTATAGGAGACGTAAGCGCCGTGTGCCGCTGGCATCCCAGCTTGCCGGGGGTTGATTCTTACTGGTTCGAGTGGGCAAGCGACTCCATGTTTACCGACTCGAGGATTGACTCCACCAGCGATGACACGCTGTCGATCGCCTCTCCCCTTGAGGAGGGAGAAACCTACTGGTGGAAAGTGAGGGCACACAACAACAACGGCTGGGGTCCCTTCAGTGAAGCCTGGAGTTTCTCGGTTGTCGTAACAGGGACTGCCGTTGAACCTACTGTCCCAACCGAGTATTCACTCAGCCAGAATTACCCAAATCCCTTCAACCCATCAACAGTGATCAGGTATGGATTGCCTTCACAGGCACATGTGAGCCTTGAGGTGTTCAACATGCTCGGAGAAAGGATCGCCTCGCTGGTGGACCAAGTGCAGGACCCTGGATATCACGAGGTTACATTTGAGCGGGCCACGCTTTCAAGCGGGCTGTATTTCTACAGGCTGACAGCGGGGAGCTTTGTGCAAAGCAGGAAGTTGATCTTGTTGAAGTAGGTGAGGGTTGAGTACTAATCGCAGAGACGCACGGATGTTTTGTGGACTTCGGACTGGCGACTACTGACTATCTTACAAGCGCCATCTTCCTTGTCGCCGTGAATCCCCCCGAGCTGATTTGGTAGTAGTAAACCCCGCTTGCAAGTCCACCCCCATCAAACGCCACGCTGTGGCTTCCTGCTTCAAGAACCCGGTCCACCAGGGTCGCGACTTCCTTGCCGAGCATATCATAGACGCGCAGCGATACAAATCCGTAATCTGAAATCTGGAATCTGATCTGGGTTTGGGGATTAAACGGATTAGGATAATTCTGCTCAAGATGAAATGTCCCCGGTGTTTCCTGATGGTCAGCCACATCAACCGTCGTTTGAAGTGTAATGCGGAATGCACTTCGACCATGCGTCCACGCTACAAGAGAGCGCGTTGGTTGATGCAGGGTCAGGTCATGACACGGAACAACTGTTGGAAACCCTGTTCCCAGCACGTTCCAGCTGACACCCATGTCGGCTGAGTAGAAGACCCCGACGTCCGTAGCGATGTACAGCGTTCGGCCTCCCAGTGTATCGATGACGACATCATTGATCGGGGCATCCGGGAGATTGCCTCCGATGGATTTCCACGAGGTGCCGGAATCAGTCGTGCGGTAGATATGCGATCCGGTGAGATCAACCTTGTATCCCGACAGGGTTACGTAGCAGACCTTTGCCGAATCCGGATCCACAGCTACGCGCGTCACCCAGCGGTCCGGTAATCCGGCGTTGATCAGCACCCAATCCGTGCCTCCGTTTGTCGTCACCCAGACATTTGCGTCATCTGTTCCGCAATAGATGACATCAGGATCGGAAGGGGCAACGTCCACTGTTGTGACCGTTCCAAGCAACTGAACGTGCCCTTTGGCAAGGTCCGGACTGATGGGCGTCCAGGACTCAGCTCCGTTTGTGCTCCTGTGAATTCTGTACGTCCCGCAATACATCGTGAGAGGATTGTTCTTGTCCAGCACGTACGGGGTCATCCAGTTCGTGAAGGTGAGGTCAAGTCCCTGTGTGGCACCAAAGAAACTGTTGCCACCGTCAAGCGATCTGCCTAGTCCGCCATATTGCGAGCAAGCATAGACACGCTGGGAATTCGTCGGGTCAACAAGGCAATAGAATCCATCGCCTCCATAAATATCAATCCAGTTGTCCAGACTCCCATCAATCGTACGAACGGTCCCGTTATCCTGTGTTCCCCCAAGAATGACGGACGGGTTATTGAAGTCGATCTCTCCGGCATAGAACTGCGTAACCGGCAGCGAATTGCTGTAGAGCCAGCTGGATCCTCCGTTGGTAGAATAATCGATCCCACCATCGTTTCCGATGACAACAAAAGCAGGATCGGATGGCGCAAATGCGACTGCATGCTGATCAACATGGGAAAAGCTTACCGGGGAGAACGAGACACCGCCGTTGCCCGACCGCTCCATGCTCAATCCCCCGCAGAATACCCGTTGAGAGTTCGACGGATCCACACGGCAAATCCTGTTGAACCACGCATATGATGACGAGCCGGCGACCCCCGCGTTGACGAGAGCCCAATTCACACCTCCATTTGTCGATTTGTAAAGACCGCGGGAAAATCCATCAGCATACGCGGTGAGCGCATAGATCACGTTGGAATCGGAGGATGCAAGGTCAATCGAGATTCTGCCGAGGGTGTTGTCATGAGACGGAAAGCCTCCTTGGACAACATTCCATGATGAACCGGCATCAGTAGAGAGATAGAGCGCAGTTTGCGGACCGCCATACTTGATATTGTCTTCCCTGCGAAACCGCTCCCATGTGGCCGCAAATACTTTTGAAGGATTTGAACGATCAAGGACAACGTCAATCACTCCAACCGAATCCGAATGGAAGAGTGAGAGGCTCCACGAAAGACCTCCGTCAGTCGATTTGTACAAACCGCGGTCCGAAGTTTTCCTTCTCAGCGCACCAACAACAGCGACGTAGACTTCCTGGGGATTTGTTGGATTGATGGCAATCCTGCCAATCGCGAATGCTGAATCGAGTCCGATTGAAACCCACGACCCTCCACCGTCGGTAGATTTGTAGACCCCTGTTCCGGGATAATAGCTCCGAAGAGAATTCGATTCGCCTGTGCCACAGTAAATGATTTGTGAATTGGTGGGATCGATTGCCAGGTCACCGATCGATGATGTGTTCTGATTGTCGAAAACACTGCTCCACGTCCCGCAGAAGTCAACAGACTTCCATACTCCGCCGTTTGCGCAACCGGCATAGACGGTGTTTGGATCCAGGGGATCGATCGCAATTGTTGTGATGCGACCTTCGATATTTGTCGGACCCGCGAGCGTCCATTCCTCCCCGGCCGAAACCCTCCCTTGCTCCATTCGGGTCCTGACATGATCCAGCGCTTTGAGATACCGATCGTGCGGAATCGCATCAAAGGGATATGCTCTCTGACGTTCAAACCAATCGTCTGCCGGAACAAAGCCCGGGACTTCAGTCCCGGGACGAAGGTCAAGGCCTGACCAGAAGCTCATTACGAACAAGATCAGGCAAAACAATGCGTGGAAAGTGGATTTCATTGAGAAATACTGAAGGGTCAAATCATCTGAAGAATATCGATCCGCTTAGACGAAAACGGTGTGGTGCAATGGCGGCTCAGGAAGCGACCCCGTAGGGGTCGAACGCTTCTAGAACAAACATGGCAAGTTAACCTTACAACCCCGTAGGGGTTGGACATCAATTAGAAATACGTTGCAAAACCGAATTGCACAACAGCAGCCCGAGATTCATTGTTCAGGCGATCAAAATTCCAACTGTGCTGATAGTCCAGCTTCAGAGCCGTTTCGGGAACAAGCCGGAGGTTCAGTCCAACAGTCACCCGCCGGGTCAATGCCCCATCAATCTCAGTATCCAGGTTAACATGGTCGAAGCGAACACCGGCTGACAATGTTGAACGCGGGAACATCTCCATAAATCCGTCAAAGATCGTATAGACGGCCTGCGCATAGAAACCTTGCTGGGCCTCGGCATAAAGGCCTACGAGCGACGGCGGTATGCCGACCTTCGCGTGGGCGAATTCTCCCTGAACCGCCAGATCACCAACCCGGAACTCTCCATCTATTGCAACAATGGTCAGCTGCCTTTTCTCATCCACTTCAATACCATCGACCGTAAAGGTGTTATATGCCCCTGTGTGTCCGGAGACCCCAATCTCCCCGCCAAATCCAGGCCTGAATGCAACCCGTCCGACTATGGCCGGACTCCCATTGTTGTCTTCTTCAAACGCCACAGGCCTACCGTCTGGGATGCTTGTCCCTTCTCCAGCCAGGATCACGCCGTCTGTCAGACCGTTCACGAGATACGCTTCGTACGTCAGCACCTGATCGCCGGGGTAGAACGAGCCGAAAAGTCCAAATCCCGCTTCAGACAATGTGGATGGAATAATCAGGGTTGAGACAAGAGGGCGATCATTGAACTCATTGCGCGGACTGTCATGAGAGATGTTGAATTTGCCGAGTGGCGAAAGAAGAATACCTCCACGGAGGTTCAACTCATCGTAGACCTCCACGTCGACGATCGCCATCTCAAGCTTTATTTCCTCAGTCCCGTGCTCGAACTCCAGTTCAGCCGTCAACCGGATTCGTTCCGCGAAGGCAGAATGGACGAACAGATTGAACCGCCTTGCTTCGAAGGAACTATTTTCATGAATCCCATCCTCATATTCCGACCGGAACATTGCTTCGGCATATCCGCCAATCGCGAGTTGTGAGGACGGACGGAGAAGATATGGCCTGTCGTAAATTCCGCCGGTTACCGGAGATGGACTCTTTGTTGAATCCTGCGCGTATGCCGCGAGGTTGACAATCAGAAGTGCAATCACGAGGAACTTCATCATTGTCCCTCCCCATATTCAAACTCTGCAGTTTCCCGGTTCTCAAGAACTGCATAAGTCCGGAGTGATTGAGAAGCTGGGCCCCGCGTCACCTCTCCGTGAAGGCTATATTCGGATCCATGGCAAGGACATTCAAAACCCGACGGCGTTTTTTTCACACCGCAACCCTTATGCGTGCATGTGCCCAGAACTGCTGTCAGAGACCCCTTTGCATCCCGATAGACAAAGACCGGATTTGTCTGATTATCAATATACACCCTCGTGTACGTCCCGGTATCCCCCGATGGAGGAAGTGAAGCGGTTGGAATGATGACTTTCCCTTCTTGAGAAGAGGCTCTCAGGACAACCCCGCCAGGACTGCAGGCATTGACAAGAGCAACCAGAAACGATGTGGAGAGAATTGCCGGGATCCCCTGAAGAAATTCCTTGCGCGTTATCATAACGACTTCAGAAACGCGATAAGTGCACTCTGCTCATCCGGGGTCAGCGCATTGAACCTTGTTCGCGACGAATCCGCCTCTCCCTTGTGGAGCGAGATGACTTCTGTCAGGCTCGACGTCCTTCCGTCGTGAAGATAGAAAGGCGTTCCGCCCAGAACGTTTTCGACAATACCAAGACCCCAGAGAGGCGTGGTCCGCCATTCGACACCGGTGGCTTCCCCTTCAACAAATGAATCGGCCAGGTCCGGCCCCATATCGTGCAACAACATATCGGAATACAGCGGAACGTCTTTGTTGCTCAGGGCACTGATCGGGTGCTCGGCGGTCTGTAATGATGGAATATGACACGACCCGCATTGGATCTCTGAGAATAACTCCTCGCCGTGAAGGACCTCAGAATCTGCTTCATTACGCCGCGGTGGTGGTCTGAGCGTCTGAAGATAGAACACCACATCCTCAATGGACGACGTTGGGATCTCCGGGTTAGGCACAGGATCACCTCCGCTGCCTCCAACGATTGGATTGAAATTCTCCTGAGGCATGTAGTCAGAGGTAATGCCCATATCCTCACGATATGCCATCACGGTCTGCTGCAAAAGATTGATGGCACCAGCCTTTCTTCCAAACCGACCCAGATATTTTCCCGCGTATGGTCCGGCCGGAAAGCCAAGAAAATCAGGCGCCTCAATGAGATTCGGTTTTCCTGAAACACCGTCCCCGTCAGCATCGCCTTCGTCAACATGACTCATGATCACCTCGTCCGGAACCGCTTCAATGAGTCCGAGTCCGGTAACAATCGGGCCTCCACGTACGGAGATCGCGTCCGCGATTCCTGGGATCACTTCCGGCGGATACCCGGGCATGCTTCGGTCCTGGAGTTGCGGTCCGCCGTACTCCTTCAGCATATCGAATCCCCCTCCGGGGATGTTCATACCGAACCGGGTAAGATTCACGGAAGGATGTCCACGCCCATCGCCGACATGGCAATCCTGGCACGAGGTCTGATTGAAAAGAGGTCCCAGTCCCGTTTCAAACGTGAACGCCTGACCGAAGAACTCATCTCCTCTCGTGAAAATCCTTCGTTGCTCGCTGGTCAACCCATCGATCGGACCATCAAGCACCTGACCATCATCCGGTGCTTGTGTCAACAGATGATCACAACCGGAAATCATACAGGAGAAAACAAAGAGTGACACAAGAGTAACGTATCTCATAACATTACCTTATGGGATCAGAGAGTGGGCAAAGGTTTTTCATTCAAGATCCGACTCATGCGACGAGTCGCCAGATCTGGGCTACGAAGAAACAGATCACAAACCCCATGGCCACTGGGAGCAGCGCTGAAATGGTGGTCCACTTCGCGCTTCCCGTTTCCTTGTAGATGGTGTAGATCGTGGTGGAACAAGGGTTATGAATCAGACTGAACAACATGAGGTTCACCGCCGTGAGCAAGGTCCATCCTCCGGCGTTCAGCACTGAGAGATACTGGCTCCCTTCGTCAAGCTCGAAGATGACGCCTGGACCTGCTTCAAACCCTGCAAGCCGGGCTGTCAGGACCGTCAGCATGAGGATCGTCGGGATAACGATTTCATTGGCCGGAATTGCGATGATGTAGGCCAGCAGGATGACACCGTTCAGTCCGAGGAGAATTCCAAAGGGGTTCATTGCTGAAACAAGATGTTCTGCAATGCTCAGCCCGGAAATCTGGACGTTGGAAAAAAGCCAGATGACGGCTCCGGCGGGGACTGCAAAGATCACCGCCCTCCAGAGAACAAACACGGTTCGATCGATCAGCGAGGTGTAGAGAGTCCGCAGGATCCTTGGCGGCCGGTATGGCGGCAGTTCCAGGCTGAACGTGGAAACCTCGCCCCTGAGAATGGTGCGTGACAGGAGCCAGGACGTCAGGAACGTCAGCGCAATGCCGAAGAGCGTGATTCCGATGACCGCGGAGGCGGAGACCAGACCCGCAAGGCCTGCCGGTGCGAGGGCACCGATGAAGAGCGAAGCGATCAGAATCTGCGTGGGCCATCGTCCATTGCAGAGGGCAAAGTTATTCGTGATGATTGCAATAAGGCGTTCGCGGGGACTGTCGATCACACGGGTCGCGATGACCCCGGCCGCATTGCATCCGTACCCCATGCTCATCGTGAGTGCCTGCTTTCCGTGCGCCCCCGCTTTCCGGAAAAGGCTATCCAGGTTGAACGCAACCCGCGGAAGGTAGCCGAAGTCCTCGAGAAGTGTAAACAGCGGGAAGAAAATCGCCATGGGCGGAAGCATGACGCTCACCACCCATGCGCTGGAAAGATAGATTCCATCGAACAGGAGTCCGTTGAGCCACCATGGCACCCCCATCTGGGCGGCAAAGCCCTTGAGAAGCGGGTGAACTGTGTCAAGCAGGAACGACGCAATCAGGGCAGATGGAACATTTGCTCCCAGAATGGTCACCCAGAAGATGACCGCAAGAATCCCCAGCATGATGGGAAATCCCGTCAGCCGACTTGTCAGAACCCTGTCCAGGGTTCTTTCCCAGTCAAACCGTTGTTCCTTGCCACTTTTTTCAACACTCCTGTCGGCAATGCGGGCTGCCTCGCGGTAGACCGATTCGAGGAGGACATCGTGGACATTGTCGCCGACTTCCCACCGGAGCGAACCGGCTCGGGAAAGTATCTGTTCTGAGGTCACTGTCTTCATGATCTAATCAACCTTCAACGAGTTCTGTTCGTGATGCAACGGTCGCAGTGGAATCGCTCGAGAGATTGCCCAGGTCACCGGAGGCAACCGCTTCGACAATGTGCTGGTCCCCTTCGAGGAGACGGAGTGCGACCCAGCGCGCATTGGTTAGCCCCGGGAAGCGTTTCTCAAGCAGGGTTGCCAGTTCAGAGATTGCATTTTCAAGTTTCGCGTGATCGTTCCTGATCCTCCAGGGCCGGCTGACAAATGTTCCCGTCGCAACTTCATGGACGGCCTGAAGCAACTGATCGAGTCCGACGCGCTGTCGGGCCGCCGTGGGAATCACCTGGACGCCGAGTTCCTTTGAAAGCATTCTGTCGTCGAGCTTCAGACCATGCCGTTCTGCTTCGTCGGTAAGGTTCAGACAGACGACCACCCGGTCGGTGATTTCCAGTATCTGAAGAACAAGATTCAGGTTCCTCTCGAGCCGTGTTGAGTCAACAACAACAATCGTCACATCCGGTCTGCCGAAGAGAATGAAGTTTCTCGCAATCTCTTCATCGGTGCTGGCGGAAAGGAGCGAATAGGTTCCGGGAAGATCCACGAGTTTGTATTTGTTCCCTCCGAACGAAAATGCCCCTTCCGCACGGGTGACCGTCTTCCCCGGCCAGTTCCCGGTGTGCTGTCGAAGGCCGGTTAACTCATTGAACACTGTACTCTTCCCGGTGTTCGGATTGCCAGCCAGTGCGACAACATAATTTGCATCGCCCATGTCAACTCCGAGCCTCAGAAGATTGGCAGCATTGTGCGCCGGGCAGGTTGTGCAGGCAGCTTGTTGTTGTGTCACCGGATCTTTCCTTCCTGACGTTCGATCTGAATATGGCTCGCTTGTTTTTTCCTCAAAGCAATTGAAGCTCCCCGAATCAGGTATGCCGTTGGGTCCCCCGTTGCGCTTCGCATTTCAACGGAGATCTCGGTCCCTGGAACAACGCCGAGGTCCATCAGCCGCCGACGCTGCATCCCGCGGCATGCCTTTGCAATTCCAAGGACCCTCCCCTTTTCGCCTGGTTCAAGGGAGGCAAGGTTCTCCACCGGTCCCTCGGGGAGAACGACGGGAGAAACCGTCTGGACAGTGATATTTGAAGCCACAAGTGGATGCAGGGCGCACTCAATGCCATCCGCGTTCAGCCGAACCATTTCCGGCGCAGTCGCGATTACCTGAACCCGCATCCCGGGGACAAGCCCAAGGGCTGCGATCTGGGCAAACACCACTGAAGGCTCATCCTCGATGTGGACAATCTCGGCAAAACCCCCTTCCGGAAAGGAAGTAATCGGAACTCCCTGCTGGTGTGGAAGTTGTCCGGACCGTGTCGGGATCGGGTCCCCATGAGGGTCAAAGCGGGGGTTTCCCATTCGGGCGGCAAGTGCATCCGCCTCGGCGACAGTGAGGACATGCTCGTGCTGCTCGGCTTCGCGGTGCCAGTCTGTCTGATCAATTCCTGTTTCATCTGCAAGGTATCGCTCCCAGAGTCTGTGTACCCGGATTACTCTCAACGCATAGGACCGTCCCTCATCGGTAAGAACAAAGCCGGCCCCCCGTGAACGAAGAAGGCCGAGGTCCTCAAGCCTGGAAAGCAGCCGTGCCGCATCGTCACCGGAAATGGAGAGAGAACCGGAGATGCTCTGACGCGTGCAGACGAGTTGTCTGTATTCACAATCATAGAGATGCTTCAGTGCATCCTCAATCCGTACTCTCTGGGATATTTTGGACGATTGAATCCAACGGGCAAGAAGTCCTTTGCGCGGCCACAGGATGAAGGCGGCAACAAGTAGAATCAGTATCCCTCCAATGAGTGCGTTAAGCGGATCGACCATTCCGCTTTCCTTTCTTCAACGGCACAACTTCAACGAACACATTCGCTGCCATCTTGCCGCTGACGAATGTTTCCTTCCCGTCGATCTCGACACGCAATGAATCATCAAACCGTATTCTCTCTTTCACCACTATCTCTTTGTTCAAGGTTATCCCCAGACGTGATGCATGCTGGAGGATTTCCGTTTTTTCATCACTCACTCTACGGACAACGACACGCGAAGGCCCCACCTGCGAAAGCGGTACTGCTCCCCCATCCGGAAGAACCCCGTCGGCGGACGGGATGGCATCTCCATGAGGATCAATTTTCGGCGATCCGAGGAACTCGTCCAGGCGGTGTTCCATGAGACTCGAGGTCACGTGCTCCAACCGTTCGGCCTCTTCATGAACTTCATCCCAACGGTACTTGAGAACTTTTACCAGAAAGAGCTCCCACAACCGGTGTCTCCGGATGATTCCAACGGCCCGTCTTCTCCCCTGTGCTGTCAATTCAACGCCACGGTACGGCGTGTGATTCACGTTCCCCTGCTCGGCAAGGCGCTTGATCATCTCGGAAACTGATGCTGAGGAAATCTGGAGCTTCTCCGACAACAGCGATGTGGATACTCTCTCGCCGCTCAGTTCGATCGTGTAGATCCGCTTCAGATAGTTCTCGACATTTTCGCTTGGCATCGGTGTCCTGGCTTGCCTGTGGATTGAATTTAGGTCGACCTAAATATAGGTAGCGGCGTACCTAATGTCAAGGTGGGGCCAGTTGCCTGCCCAAAGAAGAACCCGCCAAGGCGCCATGACGCCAAGGGGATAGACCACAACTTCTAAATCTCAAGTGGATTTAACGGAAGGGGTGAAGCGTAGGAACAACGGTTAATAGCTAATGGTTATTAGCTAACCGGTTAACGATTAATCGATAACCGTTAATTATCAGGCGTTAGGCCTTATTGTCCGGAGGAACCGGCGAACGGAGTTCAGAATCCCCATTCCGGGACGTCCAGTACTAACTCTCATCCGCGGGGCAAACTCGGACACTTTGGGGGAATAGTCTCTCGGGACATATTGCATCAGCGTAATCATTGAGGGTCGAAGCAGGATTGTGCCCGAGGAACGCAACGAGGAGGGTCTCAGGGCCGGGTCGAGGTCCGTGATTTCACATTCAAGATAGTACTCATCATTCGGGTCGCTTGCAGGAGCGCGAACAATGCGGATATACCGCGCCTTGATCGTCCGCAAACGCTTATGTGTAAAGAGATACTCTCTCCCGGAGACAAGCTTGAGTCTCATGTGCCCCATGGTGACCTGTCAGATTGAAAACCTAGAACGGAGGGTACCTGAAACATAACGAAAATTATCTTTGCTCGAGTGCTCCCGGGCACACCGGACTTTCAATCGGGTAAAATGTCCTCATCCCCGGCGGACAACAAATGCATTGTACAAGAGCATCAGCACGGTCGATACACCGCCAATCGCGGCCAGCGTGAACCACATCATCGATGGATCTGTATGAAGATACGTTGCCCTGAGCCAATCCGCAAGGGGGCCCGCGACGAATGAGCCTATTGCCACGGGAAGAAAAGCGAACCCCATAAAGGTTCCGACCTGGTCCTTCGGGGCAAGGCTGCTGACATACTCATAGAAACGCGGAGACTGTGTTGCTTCACCAATTGCAAAGAAACCGACTCCGATGATTGCGGCCGGGATCGTCGGCGAAAGGCCAATGATGATCCAGGAAAGGCTCGCGATCGCAAAACCAAGGGTCATCGCTGTGATGGGCGACCAGTTTTTCACAAGCGCAGTGATCGGGATGCTCACGAGGATAATCGTCCATGCATCAACAGTCTCCAGAATCTCGAACTGTGAAAACTTGAGAACATCGGTCACATAAAAAGGAAACGAATAGAAGATCTGCCAGAACATGATCCAGAAGCCGGAGAAGATTACGAGAAACGAAATGAACTTCACGTTTTTGAAAACCAGGATCATGTCCCGGAACACTTTGCCAAACGAAGACTGCCGGCCTGCTGACCCGTCGTAATGTTCCGGTTCCTTGAAGAACAGAAAAGCGCCGAGGAACAGAAGCAAAGAGGTGAGAGACGACATAATCAGGACATACTGGATACCGAAGCCTTCGCGTACCTGCAGGGCCACAATGGGACCGACAGCCCCGCCGATATTCACCAGAGTATAATAGATGGAAAACCCGAGGGATTTCACATCGGGTTTCGAGGTCTTCGCCACGGTTCCAACGATGCACGGTTTGATCAGCGACCCGCCAATGGCGGTCAGCATGAGCACGGTGATGATGTATGCCTTCGTTCCAATCGCATCGACAATACCACGCCCGGCTTCCAGACCCGCAAAACCAATCAGGAAATACCCGGCGGCAAACATGGCGAAGCATGCCATCAGGGTCCTCCGGAAACCATATCGGTCAACGAACACCCCGGCAACAATCGGAAGTGAGAAGATAACCCCGGAGAAGAGTCCTGCCAGCGAGCCGGCTTCCGCTTCAAGCCCTACCTTTGTCGCAAGATAGACCGCGAGGACCGCCTTGGTCCCATAAAACGCCAGCCGTTCGAACAGCTCAAGCGTATTCGCGATCCAGAACGTGCTGGAGAATCCTGTGCGCATTTCGTGAAGTCGTGCCGAAAGAGACATTGTCGGTCCGGTGTGTGAGTTCTCTGTGATTTGTTTGAAGTTCCTTGCAGGTCACATCTTCAGATAAGCACCAGGTCTTTCTGAACTTCTCCTGTCACCTCAGCAACACCGTCATGCCTGATGAACATATTGATTTCCGAGCGAACAGCCATCTCTCCCTCGAGGTAGATTCCAGGCTCAACGGAAAAACAGCATCCGGGAACAAGCTGCCGCTCGTCCTTTGTCTCGAGGTTGTCGATGTTCACGCCGTTTCCGTGCACCTCTTCGCCAATCGAGTGGCCGGTCCGGTGAACGAAATATTTCGCGTAGCCGCGCTTCTTGACGACAGCCCTGCATGCATCATCCACCTGCCAGCCGTAACAGACTGCCTTTCGGGCGAATGCATCCTGAACAAACCGAATCGCCGCATCACGCGCCGATCGCACGACGTCAAAAATTTCGAGGTATCTGTCCGGCGGATCCGAGCCAACATAACCATCCCACGTGATATCATAATAGATCCCCCCCGCTGCCTCCTTCTTCGCCCACAGATCAATCAGGACTGTGTCCCCCTTCTTAAACGGCCGTGCGTTTGCAGGGGTGGATTCAAAATGCGGATCGGCGGGGTGTTCATTGGTGCCCACGATCGGAGGGTCAATTGTCACGAGCCCTGACTCTTTGAAGCGCCTGACAATAAACTGCTGCAGGTCATACTCGGTCAACCCGTCTGAGTTCCTGACAGAAGCACGGATCCGGTCAAAAGCCTCTGCCCTGATCCTGTCCACCAGAACGCCGGCTTCCCTGTGAAGGCGATAGCCGTTCGCATCGATGAGGGCTTCAAAGGTCTGTACCAGATCGGCCGAAGAAACAACCTTGTGCCCGAAGCTCTTTACGAGTTCGACCACTCCCGCGTCAACCATCGAGACATAAGGAATGTTGTTCTTGGGGGAATACTGCATGGCGACTTTCTTCGGCGGACCGAGAATCTTCTTCAGGGATGCATGGAGCGATTCCCATGATAAGAAGACTGTCTTTGATCCCGGAAGGGAATCAAGTTTTCCCTTCTCAACAGTATGGACAAGTCGCTTTGGCTCGCCGCGGGCCGGGATATAGTAGAACCACCTGCGACTCGTCATTTTTGCCACATCAAGTCCGAGGACGCGGTATGCAAGGTGATCACGGTTGTGAAAATCACATAGCAACCATCCGCCAAAACCGCGTGCCCGGAGGTCTGCCTGGATTCTTGGAATGTCAGGAACGGTGTTCATGGAAATTCCTCATCTGAAACACGAAGGCTGAAAAGGATTCGCGTCTTCGTGAAGGTTTTGGTGAGTGTCTTGTGTGGAGAGAACCCGAAAAATATAACCATAGTAGGCGGAGAAGTCAAAAAGATGTGAGATGTGAGATGTGGGATGTGGGGGGCTTGGTACAAAGCGATTTTTCTGGGTGAGTAGCGATTCAAGAATGGCGAGCTGACCCACCCGACCGAACTCCATTGAACTCGGCTTCGGTCGTTCGCCGGCCCGACGTCATAGTTCAACGGGGTCCGGCGGGGGCGGGGATTTGAGAAGTGGGGACAGCCCTTGGGGCTTTCTTGCTTCTCCCAAT
>DAIPLH010000308.1:0-4154 GCA_036769325.1 Bacteroidota bacterium | reverse complement strand
CTCAGTGCGGCCGGGTCAAAACTTGATTCACTCTTCATCACAGCCAGCACAAAGCGCCAATCAAGGTCATACCGCTTCGAATAGGTCTTGATCGTTGCTCCATAACTCCTGATGATGTTCAGACTGGCCGCATCTACAGGGTGCTGCTGTCCCACAACGACCTCGCCTATACCAGCCTGGTCTGCCTGACCAGGGGCAGGATCGCCTCGCCTACGCACCATTTGATCCCCAACCGGATTGCATCCAACGCCTACCCAGGCCGCCAGGACAAACAAAAGAAGGTTCCTCATTCACAACCCCTATGGATGTGAAAACATCAATGAATTGCGGGGGAACCGATAAGTCCTAAGCAAGACAAAAATGAAAACTAAGAGATGGAAGGATGTTCTAAGAACTACGGTTAAAATATACACCGTGGTCTTCTGACTGTCAATAGAAAGGAGTCTCGGATGTGAGTCCAAACACAGATATTGGGATGTGTTTTACTTGATTTCGCCGTTTAAAATCAAGAAATTTTCATCGGGACGGATTTCCCATCTCGATAATCTCCAGAGAGACTGCGGCTGTCCCCGACGAAATGAGGTCGATTTCCTTTGCAGCACCCAGCGAGAGGTCGATCACCCGATCGTCGACAAACGGTCCACGGTCGTTTATCCTCACCTCCACTTCTTTCCCGTTGACAAGATTGGTGACTCTCAGGACGGTGTTAAAAGGCAGGGTTCTATGGGCGGCTGTCAGGTCGTGCATGTCGAACGTTTCCCCATTGGCAGTTTGCCGGCCATCAAATTCGTCTGAATAATACGAGGCAATTCCGGATAGCTGATGGGGCCCGGTTTGGCTCCCTGGTTCCCCGAGGGGGGCAAATCGTGTGGAGGGTCCGCAGGAGAGACAGAGAAAAGCGAAAAGAAATGGACCTGGAACGAAGGCCTTCAAATCAGAGATACTCAGTCATTTTCTTGCGACGAAGAAAGTCCGAAATCTCCTTGACATCCTGTGACATTCCGCGCTTGCAGACAAGGAGGGCGTCCCCTGTATCGATGATGATGAGGTCCTCAACTCCAACAGTTGCAACGACTCTCGATTCAGAATAGATCAGCGAATTCCTGGTCTTCGCCTGAACTACCTTGCCAGTAATCGAATTCCCCTGGTCATCCTTCCCCGATATCCTGTACACTTCATCCCACGAGCCAATATCATTCCAGCCGAATTGCCCGGGAATGACATAAACCTTTTCTGCTTTCTCCATCACTCCGTAGTCAACTGAGATACCCCGGATGATACCGTACACTGTTTCCAGTGTCTGTTGATATTCCGGGGTCTCGATTGCTTTACCAATCTTGACGAGCTCGCGGTGCAGATCGGGAAGCGACCGTTGGATTTCACGAAGAATAGACGAAGCGCTCCAGACAAACATCCCGCTGTTCCACAGGAAATCACCGCTCGCGAGAAATCTCTCGGCAGTCTGGAGATTGGGTTTTTCAGCGAAAGTTTTTACCCGGAAGATTCCCTTCGACGCATAAGGGTTATCGGGACCATGATCATTATACATCTGAATGTATCCATAACCTGTTTCCGGATGAGTCGCTCGAATCCCGATCGTCAGCAACCCTTGCGATTCATCGGCAACGCCGCAGGCAAGGGTGAGGACCCTCAGGAACTCGGGCGTATCCTGGATTATGTGATCCGCCGGCAGAACCACCATGACTGCCGCCGGATCGCGCTTCTGGATATGGAGGGCCGCCAGACCGATACAGGGTGCTGTATTTCGTCCGACTGGCTCAACAAGGATGTTCTCATTCGGAATCGTGGGAAGCTGCTTCGCCAGGAGGTTTTTCTGCAGCTTGTTTGTCACAACAAAGACATCCCGCGCATCGATGAACCCCTCAAGGCGCTTCACCGAATTCTGAATCATCGTTCCTCTACCACTGATCTCCAGGAGTTGTTTAGGAGATTTCTCCCGGCTCCGTGGCCAGAACCTTGTGCCCACTCCGCCTGCCATGATGACACCATAGATTTTCGTCATCGATCCTCTGCCCTATCGTTTTTCAAAAGAGTGGACGGATGTTTCAGAAGCTCGATCGTCTGATCAAGCGAATCCTGTTCCTCGGGGATTGCACCGCCAACGACGGTTTGGAGAGTCAGATTTGCATTATCAATAATGCTCAAGACGCGGACATCCGAAAAAATCTTGTTTCTGACCACATAGTCAACGAACCCTTCCATTGCATCGCAGAAATGCTCAACGTCCTGGTTCCGACTGGACGAAGCCGCGTTGCGCAGCATTGATAGCTGGTCAAGAACCCGCCATGCCAGTTCCTCATTGAATCCCTGGAATTTCCCCCCACCGGTGAGCCGTCGTCTGAGGTCCGCAATGAGCCGGCTGAAATCTCCCAGCGCCCCACCAAGGAGCCCGGGTTTTTTCCGCCTCTCCGCGGGGACCTTACCCTCAACATCGTCCTCAGGATCAGCAAGGAAAATCCTTCGGAGCATTTCGACTTCATAGTTCACGACCTCGTCCTGCAAGCCGTTCAGCGGAATGCGATCCTTTGCATGCACCCACATTAAACCAAGGGCAAGCTGTTCGAGCCCATCCACCGAAAAGAGGTTTTCCAGCTCGTCCTGAACCACTGCTGTTTCACCAAATCCCGCAGCAATCCCATGAATCACGGCCGCCTCAGCGGCAAGACCCTCAGAACCAAGTCTGGACTCCAGACGCTTCAGCACCTTGACCAGGTATGTCCGTGAACCGTTCATCTGATTTGTGAAAACTTGGGTGAATATAGATGATTGAGGAAGGAATGTCAACGAATCGACGATAGGGCCAAAGCCCGTCAGGAACAGCGAAGCCCCGCACACAGTGCAGGGCTTCGGGGTTTCAGCGTCCGGCGACGCGGAGACGATTCAGCGCTCTTAACATCGAAATGCGTGCACGGTCCAGATCCAATGAAGGATCTTTGGAGTGGAGCCTGGTCCTGGCACGCTCCCGTGACTGCTCTGCCCTGGGTAAATCGATGGTCGACGCAAGCTCTATAGAATCTGCAAGCACCACAACTTCATTGCTCTTCACTTCAAGAAACCCACCGCTCGTTGCAAAATGGAGCTCGGTGCCATCTGTTTTCTTTACCTTGAGTTCACCGACCTCGAGGGCAGAAAGAAGCGGCGCATGGTTGTAGAGAACCTGGAATCCACCAAGGGCGCCCGGAACACTCACACTGACGGCTTCGTCCTGATAGGCAATCCTTGTTGGGGTTACTATTTGGAGTCGAAATGGTCTGTCGAACATGGTCTAACCCTGGAGGGTCTTCCCCTTTTCGACAGCTTCTTCGATTGTTCCAACCATATAGAATGCGTTTTCCGGCAGGTGATCGTAGTCCCCGTTAATGATTCCCTTGAAGCCCTTGATAGTGTCCTCGAGCTTCACATATTTCCCCGGGGATCCGGTAAACTGCTCTGCAACAAAGAAGGGTTGTGAAAGGAACTTCTGAATCTTCCTCGCGCGCGCCACGGCAACCTTGTCTTCGTCCGATAACTCATCCATGCCAAGAATATTGATGATATCCTGAAGGTCCTTATATGTCTGAAGGATCTCCTTTACCTTCTTCGCCACTCCGTAGTGCTCATGTCCGACAATCCCGGGTTCAAGAATACGTGATGTTGAATCGAGAGGATCCACCGCGGGGTAGATGCCAAGTTCGGCTATCTGCCTGCTCAGAACTGTTGTTGCATCAAGATGGGAAAACGTTGTTGCGGGAGCAGGGTCAGTCAGATCATCGGCGGGGACGTAGATGGCCTGAACAGAAGTAATCGATCCCTTCTTCGTTGAAGTGATCCGCTCCTGCAATTCTCCCATTTCGCTTCCAAGCGTTGGTTGGTACCCGACAGCAGACGGCATTCGACCCAGCAGAGCAGACACCTCCGATCCAGCCTGAACAAATCTGAAAATATTGTCGATGAACAGAAGGACGTCTCTGCCTTCTTCATCTCTGAAATACTCCGCGATCGTCAATGCTGTAAGGCCAACCCGCTGGCGTGCACCCGGTGGTTCATTCATCTGACCGAACACGAGCGCAGTCTTGTCCAATACCCCTGATTCCTTCATCTCAAGCCAGAGGTCATTCCCTTCCCTGGTTCGCTCGCCCACACCTCCAAACCCC
>DAIPLH010000027.1:2545-15172 GCA_036769325.1 Bacteroidota bacterium | reverse complement strand
TGACACAGATTCCGCCTGAAGAACTGGCGGAATGGTTGTCACTCTTTCACGGAGGTTTTTAATGAATCAGACCAGATACCGGCAGCTTCTGCTGCCTGTCTCGCTGCTTGTCTTCCTTGTCCCATTCCACATCATGAATGGCCAGACAACCCTCAACCCGGACATCAGCATCCTTCCACGGTTTCTTGCGCAAACCAACGACGCGGAGCCGGGTAATGACGGAAGCCAAAAGTTCAGTCAGGTGGACTTCTCATTTGATGAACTGGAGATCGTCGCGGGCTCTTACCTCAATCCATACGCGCGGGCTGATGTGGTCGTCGCGATTTCCGGACCTGACCTTGAAAATCCTGAACTGAGTCTTGAGGAAGCGTATGCAACGATCATGCGCGGCCTCCCGCTCGATCTGAACATCAAATTCGGCAAGTACAGGATCGAGTTTGGAAAGCTCAACACCGTCCACCCTCATGCCTGGTCGTTTGTGACCCAACCGCTCTCGCAACAGCGGTTTCTCGGAGAAGAGGGGCTGAATGATCTGGCAGTTTCACTGAGTGTCCTACTTCCCACAGGCGATATTTACAGCAGGTTGAATGTCGACATCCTGCGCGGATCATCGTTCGGAGGGACCATCGGGATCGAGGATACCACAGATGCGAATCCCGCCTACGGCGCGTCCTCACGCCTCATGGGATTCTTCACCACCGGTGACAACAGCGATCTCGAAGTCGGCATTAGCGGACTGACCGGAATCCATGACCCATACAACTCCCGGCGATTCTGGTACCTGAACGGAGATTTGAAATTCAAATACCGGCCCAGTACCTATACATCTCTCCTCCTCCAGGGGGAGTTTCTCTACAACATGAGAAATGCAAGTCAGGATCAGGACTTCAACCAGTTTGGTGTCGTGAAGAGCGTGAATTCCTATGGGTTCTTTGTCTTCCTGGACTACCAGTTCCTGAAGAGCTACAGCATCGGAATGCGCTACGACATGTCCGGGACTCCATACAGTTCAACCGACAGGCTCCACGCGGGTTCGGTGTATCTTGGTTTCTATCCTGTTGAAGAAACGCTGGCCTTCCGCTTGCAGTATCAACACACGCGCTCGCCGGAACCTGGAGAGAGTCAAGGGGTCAATTTTTTCGGACTGCAGGCAATGTTCTCGCTTGGTCCACACAAGGCACATCCATTTTGATAGTGAAAGAGAGAATATGAGAACGCTCGTTCTGTGTTTGATGATGATGCTTGTCAGCGCCGGCTCACGCGGTACCGTTCGGATCGTTACAACTCTTGAGGATCTCGGCGATTTCGCAAGGAAGATTGGTGGAGATCGTGTAACGGTTGACTATATCGTCCGGGGAGATCAAAATCCACATTTTATTGAGATCAAGCCAAGCTACATGATGAAGCTTCGCTCCGCCGATATTTTCCTGATGATCGGGATGGAGCTTGAGCTCTGGGCTCCGCAGATCATCGACGGATCCAGGAATCCAAAGCTCGATGTCGTCGACCTCTCAAAGAATATCGTGAAACTGGATGTCCCTGCGTCAATTGATGCGAGCCAGGGAGACGTTCACCGGTTTGGTAACCCTCACTATTGGCTCGATCCGAGAAATGTATCGGTGATGGTGGAGGAAATCGTTGTTTCGCTCGCAAAGGCTTCTCCGGCTGATGAAGAGTACTTCCGGTCGAATGCTCTTGCTTTTGTTCACGAGCTGGAGAAAAAGATCGCTGAATGGGAAGCTCTGATGAAGCCGTTCGCCGGACGTCGTATCATCACCTTTCACAGAAGCTGGACCTACTTCACCAGCTGGCTTGGGATCGAGGTTGCAGGGTATGTGGAACCAAAGCCGGGCATTCAGCCAACCCCCGGTCACACGGCTGCATTGATCGATCTGGCGAAGAAGGGGGGAATCAAAGCGATTGTTGTCGAACCGTTCTACGACGGAACTGCCGCTGAACGCATCGCAGAGTCCACAGGGGCAAGGGTTGTTCGCCTGGCATCATCAGTGGGAGGAAACAGTCAGGCCACCGACTACATTTCCATGATGGATTATGACATTGCGACTCTTTCGGAGGCTCTTCGATGAAAGAAAATGATGAGAGAGTGCCGGATCCGATTGTTGAGCTGCGCCATGCAACGCTTGGCTATGGGAAGAAGGTCATTCTCAAAGACATCTCTCTGAGTATCCGGGATGGAGATTTTTTCGGATTGGTCGGCCCCAATGGATCGGGAAAGACGACTCTGTTGCGAGCAATTCTTGGAACGATTGCGCCGCTTTCAGGTGAGGTTCTGAGGCGGGAATCCGGCTTTCGCGCGGGCTATGTTCCGCAGCGCGGTAATGTCAACGACATCCTGCCTTTCACATCGGGTGAGGTCGTCATGATGGGGCGACTCCGGAATATCGGACTATTTCGGTCTCCGGCAGCATCAGATAAGCAGGCGGTTCGGGAAAGTCTGAGCTCGGTCGGGATTGAACATCTGGTCGATACACCATTCAACAATCTCTCGGGTGGGCAGAAACAACGGGTGTTGATTGCCCGAGCGCTCGCCTCCCATCCCACAATATTAATCCTTGATGAGCCCACCAATGGAATGGATCTTCCGTCGCGTTGGGTGACCCTCGCCCTCATCCGGAAACTTCATGACGAGCAACGGCTGACCGTCATCCTTGTTACGCACCTCCTGGATGACGTCGCTTCCCTGGTGAAATCGATCGCCCTCATGGATCAACAGAATTTCCAGGTGGGTGAAGTCGGGTCTGTTCTTACAGAAAAGAACCTCTCCGCGATGTATCAAATGCCGATTCAGGTAAGGAATCTCGAAGGGGCGAGGATCATCAGCCCGGGAGAAGCAGATGGAAACCGGTGAAATCATTCGCCTGATCCTGGAAGAGTTCCCGCTTGCACTTGCCGGCAGCATTCTGGCGGGTGTGATGTGCGCTTTCATTGGAGTCTATATTGTCGCAAAGAGGGTGGTCTTTCTGGGCGCTGTGATGACCCAGCTTTCCGTCCTCGGACTTTCTATCACCTTCCTCCCATTTATTCCGCTTCCGCATACGGTTGGATCCCTGGCGATAACTCTCCTGGCCGTTGCGTTTCTTTCGAAGTGGCTTGCCGGCAAGACAGTTCCCGGCGACGCTGTTTTAGGGGTAGTGTTTTGCGCAGCAATTGCATTGCGCATTCTCGTTCTTCAGAAATCTCCGCGGGTTGAAGTTTCAGAGGTCGACAACCTGCTCCGTGGCGATATCCTGTTCGTCTCCCCTGATCTTTTCATAATTCTCCTCATTGTCTTTGCAGCCATGGTTATTCTCCATCTCCTGTTTTACAAACAGTTCAGCTCTGTCACCTTCGACGCTGAAACCGCGACGGCCCAGGGGATGATTGCGGGAATCTGGGACAGTGTGTTGTACATGTCGGCTGCGGTTGCCATTGCGGTTGCAACTCATCTGGTGGGAGATGTTTTTGTCTTCGGCTTCCTTGTGGTACCTCCTGTGACGGGACTTCTACTGGCTCGCCGCGTAAAGCAGGTCTTTGCTTTCTCCGTTGCCGTAGGCGCGATTGCCCCGGCACTCGGGTTGTTCCTCGCCTTCGTTATTGACGTTCCCGCGTCACCAATGATCGTTGCTGTTGCTTCGGTATTCCTTGTCGCGGCGTGGTTGATCAGAGCGACGAGACAGAGCTGAAAGGAGAGGAGAGGCGGGTTACTTTGTTTCTTCGATGGAGTACTCGGTTCCCCATTGCGGAACGGGAAGCGGGTAGATCCAGGGCATTTGTTTCGCGCACCTGGGCCGGCCGTTCACAGTGACTACACACTTTACCGGAACAGACTCATCGGCTTTGTAGGCGATGGGGTATAGGGGCGACTTCTGCGGCTTGAACTTGTACACCGCAACCAACGAGTCATTTTCCATGTTATGAATCCGCATTTCCACCGGACCCTCTGAGTAGGATGCGAACCAGAGCACTTCTTTGTCCGGATATGGATTGGGATAGTCAAAAAAGAACACGTTCAGGCTATCCTCAAAGTACGATTGGTCCGGATCCCGTTTCGCGTTGATGTCATCGTAGTTGTAAGTCGGGTTCAGAAAAGAAGCGCATCCACTCAAAAACACAGCGGTAATCATGACTGTTCGCAGGGTGTGGGAGAAGATCACAATCCGTTCGCGTTGCATCAATCATTTCCTCCCATAACGGCATTCACTGCCGCCACTGTCACGATATCATCGACGCTACATCCCCGGGAAAGATCAAAGAAGGGTTTTCGGAGTCCCTGCACCAGTGGACCAAGGGCCTGCGCCCCCGCCATACGCTCCGCCATCTTATAAGCGATATTGGCCGAGTTCAGGTCCGGGAAAATCAAAACATTCGCATTTCCGCCGAGGGGACTTCCCGGGGCCTTTCGTGCAGCAACTTCGGGGACGATCGCTGCGTCGAGCTGCAGCTCTCCATCAACCACAAGATCGGGCCGCCGTCGCCTTACAAGTTCTGTTGCCAATTGCACTTTCTCAACCTGAGGATGACGCGCACTTCCCTTTGAGGAAAAAGAAAGCAACGCTATCCTGGGCTCCTCACCGGTTAGCCTTCGATGATTATCCGCCGTGGTTGTCGCAATTCCTGAGAGCTCTTCCGCGGATGGATCGGGGACAACCCCGCAGTCAGCAAACGAGTAGACACGATCCGGGAACAGCATCAGGAAAAAACTGGAAACCACTTCCACCCCCGGGGCGCGTCCGACAATCTGAATTGCGGCGCGAAGAACATCGGCAGTCGTGCTCTGCGAGCCCGCCACGCATCCATCAGCCATTCCCTGACGAACCATCATTGCGGCAACAGAAAGCGGGTCAAGCATTGTCCGTTCTGCCTCAGCCAGCGACACGCCCTTTTCGCGGCGTAACCCTGCGTACGTTTCGACGAACGAATCCCTCTCAGCCAGGGTGCGAGGATCGACGAGCCGAATCCCGCTGATATCCAGATTGATCCGGGTTGCAGATTCCGAGACCACGCTCGCCGGGCCAACCAGGACAGGCGTGACTATTCCTGTTCGGTGGAGGGTTGATGCAGCTCTCAGCGTTCTCTCATCAGAGGAATCGGGTAGTGCAATGACCTTCCTGGACTTTCTTGCTCTGTCCAGAATGTTTGCCTTCAGGTGGGACATCATGCCGCAAAAGATACCAAACTCGAACGCAGAAGCAAAGCGCGAGGGGAATGTGTGACTAAATGACACCACCTCTGCGCGATAAGATTGTTGAAAATAAACGGTAAGTATTGAGTTGGTCGCGGGCGTCATTGCTTTTCTGGCAGAAGATTGATAGATTCAAAACTCGTTTGACGAGCTTTCAAATTACGATGATCTCAAGACGTGTTTATATCGAAACTTATGGCTGCCAAATGAATCTGGCGGATTCTGAGGTTGTGGGAGGTGTGCTGAAGAAGGAGGGATATTCCTTCACCGGTGACCTCTCCGATGCAGATGTGATCCTTGTAAATACCTGCGCAATAAGGGAAAACGCCGAACAGCGCATTTATGGCAGGCTTGGGTTGTTCCATGCCGAGAGAAAAAAGCGGCCCGAGGTTGTCGTAGGGATTCTTGGCTGCATGGCAGAACGGTTGCGCACGAGGCTTCTTGAAGACGATCGGCTTGTTGATCTTGTTGTTGGCCCGGACGAGTACCGGAAGCTCCCGGCGTTGCTGGAAGGCGCGTTCGATGGCGAGCAGGGGATTGCTGTTCGTCTCTCGCGTGTTGAGAACTACGAAGACATTGAACCATTACGCAAAGATGGAGTCTCGGCCTGGTTATCCGTAATGCGGGGATGTGACAAGTTTTGCTCTTTCTGTGTTGTTCCGTTTACACGCGGTCGTGAACGTAGCCGGCCACTTCAAAGCATCATCAGAGAAGTTCAACAGCTATCCGATCAGGGGTTCCGGGAAGTTACACTGCTCGGTCAGAATGTAAATTCCTACAGGGATGGTGAGGCGGATTTTGCCGACCTGATGACGAGCGTCGCAGCGATTGATAGCACGATGAGGGTTCGCTTCACGACATCGCATCCGCAGGATATGTCGGACAGGCTGATCGACACAATCGCTTCTCACGCGAACATCTGCAAGTACATACACCTTCCCGTTCAATCCGGATCTGACAGGGTTCTCACACTGATGAACAGGACCTACACGGTCGACCAGTATCTCCGGTTGGTCGAAAGAATCCGGGAACGAATTCCATCGGCAAGCCTGAGTACGGATATTATTTGCGGGTTTCCGACAGAGACACCCGGGGAACATGCCATGACAATGGAGCTTGTACGATTCGTCCAGTACGATGGCGCGTTTACGTTCAAATACTCTCCGCGCGAAGGAACGGCGGCGTGGGAGATGAAGGATGATGTACCGGATGCAGAAAAGGGGATGCGTGTGTACGAAATTGCAGAGCTGCAACACGAAATCTCACGGAGCCTGAACGAGCGTCTGGTTGGAACGGTTCAGGAAGTATTGGTTGAAGGACAGAGTAAGAAGAGGGATGATTTCCTGGTTGGGCGGACAGATGGGAACAGGACCGTGGTATTTCCCCGAAATGGGGAACGGACAGGTGATATGATCGATGTTATGATTACGAGGGGGAACTCTGCGACTGTTTTTGGAACGCGGGTGGAACGGAATTGACGGAAGGGATCGTATGGTGACACGCGGGCTGATCATCGCCATGATGGTATCATGCGCGGCGCTTGCACAGGACAATGTGAATATTGCTCCATATCTCGAGCGCATTCAGAATGGAGTAACCGAAGATCTTCGGGAAGAGGTTTCAGATCTCGCGGAGCGACATCCGGACGACCCTGGTGTCAGGTATCTTCAGGGTCTGGTCATGAAAGACGGAACGGACGCGGTCAGAGTGTTTCAGGGACTCGTTGATCGGCATCCTAAGAGTGAGTGGTCCGACGATGCTTTGTTCCGCGTCTATCAGTTTTACTACTCTCTCGGCCTGTACCGGACCGCGGATCTGAAGTGGGCACAACTTCAGAAGGAATACCCCGACTCACCGCACCTGTCATCTGCGGCCGGCAAGACAACGCCGCCCTTACAGGAAAAATCTGCAGAGGTCAATCCGCCTTCAAAAGCGGGAGTAGCTGCGGCA
Organism: Bacteroidota bacterium; assembly: GCA_036769325.1. Taxonomy (GTDB): domain Bacteria; phylum Bacteroidota; class Ignavibacteria; order UBA10030; family UBA6906; genus DAIPLH01. The sequence continues at coordinate 8,040 of DAIPLH010000027.1, read as the reverse complement.
ACTCCACAGGCTCAGAGCGGACAATTTGCCTTGCAGGTGGGAGCGTATTCGGCCCGGGAAAACGCTGAGAAGCAGAAACTCTTTTTTGAAGATCAGGGGTTTCCGGTCGAGGTGATCAACCGCGTAAAAAATTCTCAATCATTGTTCCTTGTGTTTGTTGGTAACTATCTGACATACGATGAAGCAAAGTCACGTATCGCCGAGATCCGGAAAAAATACGGCGTCGAATCGTTCGTTGTTTCGCGCTAGAAACATCCGGACCGGACAATCCATGAAAAGCAACGGCAAGAGTTTTGGTGAGGAACATCGGATCGTAGGGTCTTCCGTTGAAATGCAGGAGATCCTGAGTGTCATCAAGCAGGTTGCTCCAACAGACATTACGGTCCTTGTCACAGGTGAGAGTGGTGTAGGAAAAGAGGTTGTTGCGCAGGCAATTCACGCGGCAAGTCTCAGGAACTCGAAGCCTCTTGTCACGGTGAACAGCGGTGCGATCCCCGAAGGGATCATCGAGAGCGAGCTCTTCGGTCACGAACGTGGCTCGTTTACGGGCGCCTCGGAGCAGAGGAAAGGATATTTCGAACTTGCAGAGGGTGGCACCATCTTCCTCGATGAGATCGGTGAACTTCCCCTTCAGGCTCAGGTGAAGTTTCTTCGCGTTCTGGAAAACAAGGAATTCCTCAGGGTCGGGTCATCAACTCCGCGAAAGCTGGACGTTCGTGTGATTGCCGCGACAAACAAAGATCTTCAGGCAGAGGTGCGGAATGGGAGGTTCAGGGCAGATCTGTATTTCCGCCTTCGTTCAGTGAACATCCATGTTCCTCCGCTGCGCCAGAGAGCAGTCGATATTCCGGCGCTTTTTGATGTTTTTGCATCGGAAATTGCCGCCAGGAACAATATCCATTTTGAAGGGATCTCCGCAGAGGCGCTGGAAATCCTGAAGTCTTACCATTGGCCGGGGAACGTGAGGGAACTCAAAAACGTCGTTGAAAGCATGCTCATTCTGGAGCGGGGACGCTATGTGGATGCCGGTGTTGCCCGGAGATACCTGAAGGGACAGGACTCGGGTGAAAGCCGCAACCTGCCGGTCCCGATCTCCCGGAATGTCGAGCAGGCTGAACGAGAGCTGATCCTCAGGGCGCTGCTCGATATCAAGGGGAACCTTGTTGATCTGAAGAATCTGGTGACAGACCAGATTGGTGGAGCGACGAGATTCTCGCGGCATGATGCAGTGGAACCGACATACTCACTGATGGACATGGAACGAAAGTTGATCACCGACGCTCTGCAGCGATTCAGCAATAACAGACGGCTGGCGGCGCGTGCGCTGAAGATCAGTGAGCGGACACTGTACAGAAAGATCAAGGAATATGGTTTGGGGTAGATCTGTTTCGGGAAAGATCGCTTTGTTCGTTCTGTGTTTCTGGGTCGGTTGCTATTCGTTCACGGGTGCTTCGGTTCCTTCGCATCTTGCAACGGTCGCCATTCCGCTCGTGGACGACCAATCAGGGTTCGGAGCCCCCGGACTGAGGGAAATCATGACACAGGAATTGACGACACTGTTCATTACCGATAACAGTCTGGAAGTGACGGAAAAAAAAGAGGCCGATTCGATCCTTGAGGGGACAATCGTCCGGGTGACCGATGCCGCGAACATCGTTGGCGAAGGCGAGGCAGTCTCGGGCAGAAGGGTGACGGTCGAAGCCAAATTTTTGTATAAGGATATGAAGCTACGAAAGACTGCCTGGGAAAAAACGTTTTCCAACTGGGGGGACTATCAAACCGCCGGGGGGGACATTTTCACGCTGCAACAGGGTGGGCTTCGGGAAGCCATTCGAAAGATATCAGAAGACGTGCTGCTGCAAACCGTTTCCGGATGGTGAAATGCCGGAAGATATTCAGTCACTAGGGTGTATCCCGTAACACTATGGAAGAACTTATTCTCTTTCTCTACATAGCATCTCTTTCGGTGCTGTTCCTCTTCGGTTGCTATAGCTTTTTCATGGTCTACTACCTCATGAAATACCAAAAGCAGGAAGCAATCGCAGATCTGACAGAGGGCCATTTTCCGGCCGTGACAATCCAGCTCCCTGTTTTCAACGAATACTACGTCGTGGAGCGGTTGCTGGAGGCAACGTGCGCAATGAGGTATCCGAAGGAGCTGCTTGAGATTCAGGTGCTTGATGACTCGACCGATCAAACCGTCGATCTTGTTGCCTCGCTGGTTTCCCGCTTCCAGGCGGAAGGCGTCGATATCAAGCACATCAGGCGCGGGACCCGTGAGGGCTTCAAAGCAGGAGCCCTGAAAGAGGGGCTCAGGATTTCAAGTGGTGAGTTTGTCGCGATCTTTGACGCGGATTTTGTGCCGCGCGCTGATTTTCTTCAGAAAACGATTCCTCACTTTCTGAAAGATGCAAACGTCGGGATGGTACAGACCCGTTGGGAGCATATCAATTCCGAGTATTCACTTCTGACAAGAACACAGGCCATGGCGCTGGATGGCCACTTTGTCGTTGAGCAGGAAGTTCGGAACAAGGCAGGCCTTTTCATGAGCTTCAACGGTACGGCGGGAGTCTGGAGAAAGCGATGCATCGAGGAGTCCGGCAACTGGCAGGCCGATACGCTGACCGAGGACCTCGACCTCAGCTACCGGGCCCAGCTGAGCGGATGGAAGTTCAAATATCTTCATGATGTGACTTCACCGGCTGAATTGCCGTCCGAAATCAATGCGCTGAAATCGCAGCAGTTCCGCTGGACAAAGGGGGCAATTGAAACGGCCAGAAAGATTCTCCCAAGGGTCTGGAGCGCTCCCCTGCCCCTCCGAACGAAGATTCATGCGACATTCCATCTCACGAACAATCTGGTCTTTCCGTTCATTGTGATTGCCGGGATCCTCAATGTTCCGCTTGTTTTCATCAAGCACCAGGGAAATCACGATCAGTACTTCCTGTTCATGTCGGTTTTTGTCTTTGCCTTCATTGGGTCATTCCTGTTCTACCTCTATTCGCAAAAAAGCGTGTATCCTGATTGGCGGCGGAGACTTCTCCTCTTCCCTGTTTTCATGGCGGGTAGCATGGGGTTTGCCGTGAACAATACCCGGGCGGTTCTTGAAGGCCTCTTCCGGAAGAAGAGTGAATTTGTCCGGACTCCGAAGTACAGTATCCTTCGCAAGGGTGATTCGTGGGTGGACAAGAAGTATGCGTCGAAGCGCGTGGACTACGGAGTTGTCATCGAGATTGTGTTGGCCGTGTACTGTCTCTTCGGTGTTGCATCTTCACTTTATTTTTTGGAGATTGCGGCAGTGCCGTTCCAACTTCTTTTTTGTCTGGGATTCGGCTTCGTGTCATTCATGTCCCTGAAACATATCTGGCTGGCGCGCACCGTCGACCACGAGAAACCCGCCCGGCCGTAGTTTTCGCACAACCCGGAGACAACATGAATATTCCTCTGCTCGAGGACCGGCTTTCTGCAAACCCGAAGTCTCCACTTTTTGCCCGCCTTGCGTCCAGCTATCTGAAGGAAGGACAGGTTCAGAGAGCTGCTGAAGTCTGTACCAAGGGGCTCAAGGATTTTCCCGAATATCCCACAGGACATCTCGTGCTGGCCCGATGTTTTGAGGCACTGGGGCGGAATGTCGAGGCCCTTGTGGAATATCGCACGGTTCTCAAGTCGTTTCCGGACAACCTGCCGATCCTCAATCTCGTGGAGGCCATTGAACGAAAAGAACAGGAAGCATTTCGTTCGTTCGCCGAGGAGCGATTGCAGGTGTTACGAAGAAAACAGGCCATGTCACCGAAGAGGCCCGTTGCGGAGTCCGCTCAGCGCACGAGGCATGTCCAGGAACAGGAAGACCAGGAGCCCGAGGAAGCAGTCCCTAACACAGCAAAGATCGTCACAGCCACTCTTGCTGAGATTTATTCAAGCCAGGGGGAGTTCGGCGAAGCCATTCAGATTTACAAAAGACTCAGCGAAGAGAAACCTTCGGAGGCAGAGGCGTACAGGAAACGAATCAGCGAGCTTGAGGAAACTGCGAGGCATCAGCAGACGGTAACCAGTGGACACGAGTAGGGACACGACTCAGTCGTATCCCTACGCTTTTCTGAAATGCGAAAAGCCTCTCAGCAGCTGAGAGGCTTTTTTGTTGATACCCTGTGTTTGTGATCAGCCCGGGAGCTTGTTGACGAATTTAGTCAGCCGGGATTTGTCATGAGACGCTTTGTTCCGCGGGATAATCCCCTTCGCTGAGAGTTGATCCAGCAGCTTCACCGTCTTCTTCAACTCTGTCACGCCAGCCGCTTTTTCCTTCGACGAGCGCACCTTCTTCACGGCGGTCTTCATCCGCGTCTTCCACCCCTGGTTTAGTACCGCCCGTTTCTTTGTGGTCCGGGCCCGCTTTATTGCCGACTTATGTCTCATGGAAATCTTCCTGGTTCGAAAAAATTGACCCACAAACGTACCGAAAACTGAAATGAAAATCAACGTCACATCACAATCACGATCGATTGTGACACCGAAAACACCTTCCTTGCCTTTCGTTCACCCAGTAACTATATTATCTACCCGTATTTCAAAACTTGAAGTAAGAAAAAGAGAAAATGAATATTGTTGTTTGCGTCAATCATGTTCCTGACACAGAAACGAAGGTACGAGTAGGCCCTGATGGAGTCAGCATCGACCGCCCGGGCGTGAACTTCATGCTCAACCCCTATGATGAGTTTGCCGTCGAGGAGGGACTGAGGTTGAAAGACAAGTTTGGCGGCGAAGTAACGGTGATGTCGCTGGGTGGTGATACGCACAAGGAGACTCTCCGGAAAGCCCTTGCCATGGGCGTTGGAAAGGCCGTGCTGCTGAAAGATGACGCAACACGTGATTCCTTTGCAGTCGCAAAAGGACTCGCGGAGGAGTTGAAGACCATGGGTGCTGACGTGATTCTTTTCGGTAAGCAATCGATTGATTACGACGACGCACAGGTCGGAACACTGGTAGCTGAACTCCTCGGTCTGCCATCCGTTGCCGTTATTGTCAAACTGGAAATCAAGGATGGCAAGGCAATGTGTGAACGGGAGATCGAAGGCGGCCACGAAGTCGTTGAGACGAAGCTCCCGGCAGTCTTCCTCGCACAGAAAGGTCTGAACGAACCGCGCTATCCATCCCTCAAGGGAATCATGTCGGCAAAGACAAAGCCGATTGCTGAGAAGCCCGCGTCCGGGGCAGAGGTCAGGGTTGAAACAAGGGCAATGGCAAAGCCAGGGGCGAAGGGATCCGGAAAAATTGTTGGTACCGACAAGGAAGCGGTTTCGGAGCTTATCCGCTTGCTTCGTGAAGAAGCAAAAGTGATCTGAGAAAGGCGTTTTGAAAAGAGCATGAAAGTACTTGCATTTGCAGAGCAACGGGACGGAAAGTTCAAGAAATCCTCATTTGAAGTAGTGCAGGCCGGGCATTCGATAGCCGAAAAAATGGGTGCTGAATTCTGCGCACTGGTCGTGGGGTCAGGGGTG
>DAIPLH010000027.1:0-2535 GCA_036769325.1 Bacteroidota bacterium | reverse complement strand
GTGCAGGACGTTGCCAAAGAGCTTGGCCAGTATGGCGCTTCGAAGGTGATTGTTGTGGATGACCAGTCCCTTTCCCGGCACTCAAACACCGCATTTTCCAAGGTCATTGCTGAGGTTGCGCGCAAACAAGGGGCCGGAATTGTTATGATGGCAGGCAGCCAAATGGGAAAGGATCTCGCACCGCGGGTGGCAATCAAGCTGGAAGCCGGCCTTGCGGCGGATTGCGTGGCACTGGATGTTGAAGGGGGAGATTTGATAGCGAGGCGGCCGGTCTATGCGGGCAAAGGGGTCATCACTGTTGCAGTCAAGACCCCCGTCAAAGTGTTTACACTCCGACCGAACGTCTTCACCTCTGCTCCCGGGTCCGGAACAGCCTCGGTGGAAACCGCACAGGTAACGTTGACCCCTGAGGATTTCGGGAGTGTTGTTACGGAAACAAAGGTTGCGACCGGAAGGCCCGACGTCACCGAAGCGGACATTGTCGTCTCCGGTGGACGGGGAATGAAGGGGCCTGAGCATTTCAATCTCATTGAGAATCTCGCCGATGTTCTGGGCGCAGGTGTTGGCGCATCCCGGGCCGTCGTTGATGCGGGATGGCGACCGCACGATGAACAGGTTGGACAAACGGGCAAGACCGTTTCGCCGACAATGTATGTTGCCTGTGGGATCTCCGGAGCAGTACAGCACCTCGCGGGAATGTCGTCATCAAAGTACATTGTCGCGATCAACAAGGACAAGGATGCACCGATTTTTCAGGTTGCAGACTATGGCATCGTCGGTGACGTGTTCGAAGTGCTTCCGGAGCTCACCGGGCAGCTGAAGAAAGTTCTCGGGAAAGGGTAGCAAAGCGACAAGAGGTTGAACCGTATTTACTTGACGGGAGGCAAGCGTGGACAGGGTGCAGGTTGACATACTCGGGCTTTCGACAAATCCTGCGAGCGGCGGTGCATTTGCCCTCATCCTCAAAGAGGTCAATGGTCCCCGGCGATTGCCAATCATCATCGGAGCCTCCGAAGCCCAGTCGATCGCACTGGAAATGGAAGGCATCAAACCTCCCCGTCCGCTCACCCATGACCTCATCAAGAATATTATCACGTCGTTCGGAGCGGAGCTCCAGGAGATCACCATTGACGAGTTGCGCGACGGGACATTTTACGCGAAGCTGAACATCGACAACCAGGCAATCGACTCACGCCCCAGCGACGCGATTGCACTTGCCGTCCGCTACGGAGTGCACATCTACGTTGCATCGACGGTCATGGACGAGGCGGCGTTTGTTCCCGAAGAAGAGGATGAAGAGGGAGAGATCAATCCCGAAGCAGCGGCCGAGAAGAAACCGGAAACGAAGGCGAAACCAAAGCCAAAGACCAAGCTGGAGCAGCTTCAGACCCAGCTTAAGGAAGCAGTAGAGAAGGAAAATTATGAGAAGGCGGCACAGCTGCGGGATGAGATTTCACGGCTGAATGCGCGCGAGAACTGAGGTAGTTTTTTCTCACTGTCGTAGACATCCCGATTCCCTGCAGAAAAATCTCGCACTAATCATCACCGAAAGAATATTCGAATTCTGAGGTTTTTGCTTCCTCTAGGCTACTTCTTACCTGTCCCTCCAAGTTGCATCATATGATCGCAAAGAAGTCGAACCTCGTTGTGTAGTTCTCTCAGTTTTTCGAAAGTGAATATCGTTTCCTCGAATTCAGAGCCGTCAGTGTAGGTTACCTGATAGAGATACGTCTCCCGTGGTGTGTTCATCACAAAACTAGGACTTTCAAGGAATGTCGTTACATCGCTTAAGCTTCGGAAGGTCAGTGGAGTGGATTCGTGTCTAAGAATCAATCGGATTTCTTCGGGCAAGGCACTCAGTTTGGCTCGAACACGGTCAACGTATGAGGTGATAGCAGGTTGGCCAACGAGGTCGACTAGCCTTTGAGCTACTTCAGTGTGCTTTCCTTCAGTAAAGGTGGACTCAAAAGCGGTCCCCAGACGAGCCTTTTCCAACTCTGGTGCATCATCTGCGTAGTCGATGGTCAAGCCTGCCTGAGCAAATGCTTCGACCACGTTGTACTTGGAAATATACAACAGGTCGATTCCTCGACTTGTAATCAGGTCCCGAGACGGCTGGGTGAAATCACCAGCAACGATCATTCCGAGAAAGCGAGCAGTTGGGTACGAGTTACGCATAGGCAGGAGCTTCCCACTATCATCTCGTGCTTTGTCTTTCGAGTGCCGTGCCCCCCTCCGCCATGAACATTCTACAAATGCAACAGGAATTCCAAGTCGGTCTGCTCCCCCATTCAATTCAAGAACAAAATCGTAATCTACAGAGTTTCCATCATTGTCGTCCCAAACGATTTTCTCCCCTCGAGCGGGGCGATCGATGAAGCGATTATCCAAAAACAAGTCTAAAGTTGTCCCGACCTGACTCAACAATGGTAGTACAAAGGACTTCTCAAACCAATCTCCAATAAGTTGCCCCAACTTGTGTCCTGCGGAAGTCGTTTCGCTTGTCAATCTTGGCATTTTTCTTCTTCCGCTAGA
>DAIPLH010000026.1:2091-15226 GCA_036769325.1 Bacteroidota bacterium | reverse complement strand
CCTTGCTAGGCAACCGCTGACGCAAAGCTCGTGCCGAGTTACTCGGAGTAGGTGAGAGTCATCGAGGCGGCATAGGGTGCCGGGGAGAGGGTGAGCTTCAGGCTTTTCACCTGACAGCCCCGATTGTCGGACTTGATGAGAATGTAGAGAGCCCTCGCGATGAGGATTGTGAAACGCTCGCAGGAGTCCGCACAGGTGGTCGTTTTCGCGAAGAACGTCGCGACGGTGAGTTGGTCGAAGAGGAATCCCCTGTCATCGAGTGAGGTATCGCACACTACGTCCACGGTGTAGCGGATGTCCTGAATTTCGGTCGTTCCGCACCAGTGCTGTCCAATATTCCGGACAGTGAATGTCCCTTCCCGATGCAGGGTGAGTGTGGTCTTCGGTTCGCTTTTCATTCGTCTAGCCCTCCGCTCTGCTCTCCCCGGCTGGGCCGAGAGCAGACGCAAGGTTAGAGGAGTGTGAGACGCTCGACACTGGCCACGCGGAGAGAGGGATCGCACCCTTGCCAGATGAGGTCTCCATCCTCCGTCAGCACGGCGAAGGGGACGACGGAGAGAACCTCCAGATGAGCGTTTCGCTCTCTCAGGAGCCCCTCTGCGGCATCCAGCGAGACCACGGGAAGGTCGATGGAGAACCCGACCTCATGCACATCCGCGTGAGCCTCATCGGCCCGAGTGAAGGTGAAGTTGAAGAGGTGTGTAAACATTTCAAAGCTCCAATCGAATCGGTGAATGGTTAGAAGGGAATCTCATCATCGTCGCGCAGCGGATTCAGCCCCTCGTATCGTCCGCTGGAGAGCCCATAGAGGGTGGTGTCCTTGACGGGTGCCGGTGCCGGGTGGCCAGCGGGGCATTCGGCCGCGAGATGATACGTGCGCCCGCGCCCGCCATAGCGGATGCGTGAGCCAACCTGTATTTCCTGCTGGCATCGCTTGCAGGTTGAACCCGGGAATCTCGCGATGATGGTCGTGAATCGGTTCATGGTCCTGTCCTCCTCAGGTGACGTTGACGACTGACACGAGAGAGAGATGCAGTCCTCGTGCCAGCCTCCCGGAGTCGCGCTCGCGCCGGGAGTATATAGAGTCGATCTCTCATGAGGAGATCAGATGGATTGTGGGAGATCGATTCTAGACCAAAAGTGTAATTCCCTCAGGTTGCACGATCTCGCCCCTTGACATACCTCAGGCCCTCTCGACTCTCCGCGCTCGCCTGAGGGCATCCTGACGAATCGTCAGCGGGATCGGTTTGCCTCATTTAACAGAGTTTTCCACACCGTAAATGGAGATTGTCGGCCAAGTATGTCGGCCGTCCCTTTGCAAGCATCTCCCGTGCCAGCCGAAGGTTGAGTGCTCCTCCATCAGATAACCTGAGTGCGGGAGCCTCAACTCATAAAGTCCCTATCCATCGATCTGATAAAATGTAAGATCGATAAACATTGGGTTCGTGCGAGTCTTTCGCGATCTCTTCCCTTCGACCGTCGAAAGAAGTCGAGGCCCGCCTATCTACTACTCGCCTAGTAGATACGAAAACCTTCGTAGCCTTCTGCCGGGGGGAGCCCGGGCCGATCCCCCGGAGGAGGATCCCCTCGATCCCCCCTTCCCCCTCCCCCGAGGTGGCCTTCGAGGCCTAAGTGTATGCGCCTTCAGGCCTTGCTATCGGACTGCTAGTCCGACCTCTCCTCATGGATGGGCTTCGAAGCTGGGCCGTAGAAGCTCGACCATTCCACCTCGACCATTGGAGGAGGGGAGGGGAGGGGGCCACCCCCCTACCCCCGCGCACCGGGGGACCACGGGGGCCTCTATATGATCTAGCGTAAAACGGCAACACCCCAAGGGGTGGGAATGGCTGACTCTCATAGGCTGGAGCCTTTTTAGGGTTAAGTGCTTGATAGGTTTTAGGTTATTGGGAGGATGTCATGTTTTTGTCCGAAAAAACACCACACACTTCGGACATCGAATAATGGCTGAGCACTCTCTGAAGACAGAGAGCATTCGGGATTCGGGAATCGAGAATCACGAATATCAACTTACAGCCATTCCGAGAGAGTGGGTCAAAAGGCGGTTTTGAGTTTTGAGCCATTCCTCCTACGTCGGCAATCCTTTAAAATCAACAACATCCAGTAGCTCAACCCAAAACTAGCTCACCCTAAGCATTAAGAGAATAGGCTGAGCCACTGAGCCAGCCCGTAAGTGAGCCAGAGCTAAAGGGGATTCCAACCCCACCCTCTACCCATCCCAACCCCTTAGGGGGTGGGTGGTGGAGATAGGGGTTGACACCCCCCACCAGTTGTGATACAGTTAAAAGTGTCAGGGAGAGGGTTCGGCTACCCACCACCAGCGCCAAGGCGCGATAAAGCTGGGCAACACAGCGAACCCATCCTGATCGACCGGCCGGTCACTTTTCATTGGAGGCAGTTATGGACGCTGGGAAACGGGCTATTCTCTTCGGGGTTGTGCGGCATCTCCTGACCGCAGGAGGCGCGGCGACTGCCGTGGGGAGTGAAGATGAGACGACTCAGTTGGTTGGAGCTATCGTCACCGTTCTCTCCTTTCTTGCGTCTGCGATTTCCAAACTGATTGCGGCTCGGGCTGAGCGGGCACGGCTCCTCGAAGTTGAGGCCAATGTTCCGCCCCCCGTTGCGGTTGACCCAAAGCTTTGACGGATTAGCTCAGGTAGAGCACCGGCTTTGATGCCGGGGGTCCCACGTTTCAAGGCGTGGATCCGTCTCCATCTATGCGGGGCGAATAACCCCGCTCCAGTGTATCCAGACCAAGGGGGCTACCGAGAGAAAGGATGCCCTTGAGGTCTGGTTCATTTTCAATGAACACTACGAAAAACTGAACATGCCGCCTCTCGGCGGTTGTCCCCCAAGCTCCCCCATCAATCCCTCCTGATTGGGGTTCGGGCTTGGGGTTTCTCTTTCTCTGGAGTCCTGAATGCCAATGCCCCCGCAACTTGCCGTCGCCGTAAGGAAGACGAAGGGGAAGAAGGCATTCAGCAAACCGGAGAATGCCCTCGTCCGGAAGGTGAGGGTCTCGAAGTGGATTGTTGACCTTGCAAACGGGATGACACGCAGAGCCATCGCCCTCCGAGATAACGTCGATGTCACGACCGTCTCTCATGAGTTGAAGTGGGCAGAGCAAGAGGGGTTCTTCGAGAAGGCCGAGAGCGCGATTCTCAACCGGCTTGTCCCCCTTGCGATTGACGTGTTCGAGAGGGCCTTACGCAAACATCTAGAGACCGGCGATTACGATGCCGCTGAGCGATTGCTCGACAAGACCAAACTGCTCAGTTCGGTTGGCATGCGCCGGGAACGGGAAGCGGAGGAAGCATCTTCTTCTTCCAGCGGAAGCGATGTCGAAATGACATGGGCCGCATTCATTGCGAGACGCACCGAGAGTGTGTCCGCTTCGCAAGAAGAGGAAGAGGCCACCCCCACAATGGAAGCCGAGGGCATACCGAATGGCACAACCGAGAAGTAACATCGATGCGGGGATCTTTGATTCCTTCGACTTCGCCGCAGAGTTTACAACGCTGGAGGATGGAAGGGTGAGGGCTCGTGCGGAGTTCGGAGGGAAGACCTTCGAGGTCTTCGAGGATTCCCAAGCGTGGGCGAACCAAGTCCTGTCCGACAAGATTAAGGCCGCGCTCGATGAGGGGGAGGTTCTCCCCAATCACGAGATGGGGAATGACCTGTGACCTATTTTCTTGCTGAGCACGCGAGGATCTACGAGGAGCAGAAGGCCAGTTGGAGTTTTGTCTCCGGTCCTCAAAAGAAAGGGATGTTCCGTCTCTTCAACAAGAACGCACTCACGACTATGTATGTGCGCCCAATCCGACAGAGCCAGTTCCGTTATGGGTGGATTGTCCAAGCGGATGGTCCGATTGACCCCCACTTCAAGAATGTGCTCACGCCGATGAATGAAGAGGAATAACCCCTATGGGAGTAGACAGCCGGATCCCTTTCGCTGAAGCGATAGCTGAGCCCCTTCTGTTCAAGAAACAGTTCGAGGCCCTCTCGCTCCCCCAGCAGGTGATCTTGAAGGGATTCTACGGGCTGTCTCTCAACCAAGAGGAGCGTCTCATCTGGAGCATGTTCAACGGCTTCGCGACCTACGATGAGTTGGGGTATGTGAGGAAGATCGATGAGATCGAATACACGCCTCAAGAATATGACACCCTCGTCATGGTGCTCGGTAGACGATCTGGAAAAACGAGCGGACCCCTTGCATTCGTGGAAGCCTACGAGGCAACCTGCGGGGGTCATCTTGATTTCGTCGCTCGAAGACAGGAGTGTGTTCTCTTTCTTACTGCTCAGAAAGCTGAGTATGCGTCCGACTTTATCCTCCAGTTCGTTCTGCCTCTTTTGGAGGACAGTCCTCTTCTGACGAAGAGACTGGAGAAGTTCAACTCGGATGGGATCATCCTCTCGGCTGGACAGCCGGGGATTACGAAGAAGGTGGGCATTCGCCCCGCTCCTCCGAATATCAAAGCGTTTCGAGGCCCAGCTATCCCGGTCATTGGGATGGATGAGGCCTCATTCTGGTATAAGGACAGCGAGAGCGCGAATCCGGACTACGAAGTAGAGAGGGCTGTCGATAAGGCCCAGCAACAGTTTCCGTTCCGCAAGAAGGTGATTCCCTCAACCCCGTGGACGAAGCAGGGGATTGTCTGGGATGCCTACAATGCGGGGACGAAGGGACACAAATACACCGATCTGGAGAAGAAGAAGCGTTGGGCAACCACGATGGTCGTCCATGCGCCGACTCCAGCGATGCAGAATCCCCTCCTCAAGAAAGCCGTCTTCATTGCGGATCTCGCGAAGGATCCCGAGGCTTACAAACGAGAGACCCTCGCGCTCTTCATGGATGCGGTCGATGGGATTTTCACCGAATCAATTCTTCGGAGAGCAATCGATGGACAACCCTCGACTATTAGGGGAGTGGAGTTCGCTGATCGGGAACCAAAGAAAGATCGAGTCTACGTCGCTGCACTGGATCCGGCATTTAAGAGAGATCGGTTCGCCTTCACCATCTTCCATTGGGAGCCGGGAGTGGGAGCCGTTCAAGATCTCCTCCGAGTGTGGAAGCCTGAGGGACCGAAAAATCCGCTGAAGCCCGCCGAGATCTTGGATGAGATCAAGCCGCTCATCGAGAAGTATGACGTGGTGAGTGCGCTGACGGACCAGTATCAGTTCGAGTCTTTCTCTCAGCTTGCCCTCGATAGGGAGATCACCGTTGAGGGGATCACCTTTACGGCGACCAATAAGGTGAAGATCTACGGATCGGCCTTGATGGCTGCACGGAACGGGCAACTCAAGTTGTTGGATGATGAAGATCAGTTCCAAGAACTCCTCATCATCGAGAAGACACTCCTCCCTCAAGGTGGGATTCACATTGCCGCCCCCGCTGGGAAGCATGACGACATCGCGACCGTCGTTGTGTTGGCCGCATGGAGAACCCTCCAGTTGAGGGGGAATGAGGAAGACGAGAAAGCTGAGAAGGAGAAGGCCCCCGATGAGAATCGTCCAGCCGCGAGGTTGGCGAGACACATCGAGAAGAAAGAGCAGATGCAAGGGGAAGACTTCGACTCCGATGACGTGTTGGACATTGACGAGGATTAAATGAGCACATTCATAACGTGGTTCTTCTCATTGTTCAAGTCTTCACGACAGGAAGAGAGGGAAGCCTATCTTCGCACATTGGAGAGTCTTGTCGCTACCCAGTCAAAAACACAGGAGCTTGTCCTCAAAGCGGTTGAGGGGATTACCCTCGCCCAAGCGAAGCAGGCCGAGGCGATCAACACACATCTCTCCCTCTTTAAGATGGTGGAGGCTCCCTCTTCCGTGACGTTGAACGGGGAACAGGATAATGCCGCGATTGCGGCGTCAGAAGGGTTCCCCGAGTTTGGGACCGCTGAAGAGCAGGCGAAATGGTTTTCGGAGCGTGACTAATGGCTGCACCTTCCTCACAATTTGCGACAGGTGAGCCCCTACGGCAATCGGAAGATGCCGGGGCAACCAAGGGAGAAGTGCAACCGCAGTCCGAGAAGGATCGAGCCCTCGTCACCGAGGTGGATGCGAAGTTCGAGAGGTGGCTTTCCGACAGGAAGGATCACGAGATCTCTTGGTTCATCGTCGACGCCTTCGATAGGGGTCAGCAGTTTGTGGTGTGGGATAACCAGTATCACACCCTGAGGGATATTCAAGCTCCGCTCCCGGCGCACAAGCGGAAGACCGCGTATAACATCATGTTCCCCAAGCTTCGTGCGAGGCACGCGAAGTTTGTGAGAGGACGGCCCTTCCCGATGGTTGCGCCCGCAACCAACGAGAGGAGAGATAAGCTCGACGCCCGTTACAGTCAGCTTGCGCTCCACTATCAGTGGAGGAAGCAGGGACTTGAGCAGAAGTATGAGAATGCGCTCCTCTGGGCCAAGCCTTGCGGGAAAGGGTATTGGTGGTTCAACTGGAAACAGGATGAACTCGCGAGGATGCAACTCACGAGTAAGCTCGGGACGAAGCAGACGGTGGAGGTCCCTCTTGGGGATCTTGATGTCTCGGTAGGTTCCGCGTTTGAAGTCCTCGTCGCGGATACCACCATCGGGTGGATTGGCGATCAGCCCGAGATCATGCGGGTCAGGATGTTGGATGTGGAGGAGGAGAGGGTAAGGCATCCGAAGTTTGCCAAGCTCATTCAGCCGACTCCCAATAATGAGGAGGCGTTTCATTATCAGAGACGGATAGCTCAGTTGACGGCGCGAGCCGAAGGGATGACAGAAGATGTCTCCTCGACTGGGACGGATCCGCGAGGGGGAGATTCCAATAAGGTTCTCGTGAAGGAACTCTTTACCCGTCCCGGGGGGAAATATCCCAAGGGGCGGTATGTTGTGGTGGTTGGCACAGTTCTGGTGAAGAACACCGACTTGCCGTGGTTCCGCGACATGAAGAATCCCTTCCCCGTGGAAGAGTTTACGGATGTCCCCTCGGTGGGGCAATACTGGTCAACGACGATTGCAGAGCAGTTGGTCGGACCCCAGAGACAGTATAACTTCATCCGCAACAAGATTGACCAACAGCTTCGGTTGATGATGCACCCCAAGGTGTTCATCCCGAATCAGGCGAGGATTGCGAAAACTGCGTTCCACAGTGGGGCAGGGGAAAAGATCTATTACAATTGGATCCCCGGTCTCCCTGCACCGTTCCCGTGGACGCCCCCGAATGTGGCGGCGGATTCGTGGCGAATGTTGCAGGTCCTTCGAGAAGAGATTGATCAGATTTCTCAGATCTATCCCGCCTCGGAGGGAGCCGTGGGAGATAGTAAGAGTGGAGTGCAGACGAATCTCTTACAGGAGGCATCTGACTCCGTTCACGCTCCGGATGCGAGGGCTCACGAGAGAGCTATCGAGCGGAGTGCGTGGAAGATCCGAAGGCTGATGAAGCTTTATTATGACGTGCCGCGTTTGCTCTCTGTGAGCGGACGGCATAAACAAGCGGAGGTATTCGAGTTCTCCTCAGAACAGATCGATGAGGAAGCTGACATCGTGGTGCAGGCAGGGAGTAGTTTGCCATTCTTGAAAGCTGCTCAACAGCAGATCTTCATCGAGTGGTTGGATAAGGGAGTGTTTGGTCCCCTTGGAGATCCCGAGACGAATAGGAAGTTCCTCTCCGTCGTGGATATCCCGGGAGTCGATGACATCTCCACCCCTGCTCGCAAGGACGAAGAGTTGGCCATGTTGGAGAACGACATGGTGACGAGTGGACAACCGATTCCGGTTCCGCAGTTCTACGAGAACCACCGGATCCACTATGCTTCGCACACGGATGAACTCAAGACCCCCATGCTTCAAGAGATGGATGATGAAACGAGGTTGGCATTTATCACGCACATCCTCCTCCATCTCAAATACATCAACGCCCCTGCTGCCGCGCAGATCGCGACGGAGTATGGACTTGGTGAGCAGTTGATTGGATTTGGAGTGGATAAGATTCCCCCTCCTCCTCCAGTCCCCATGCCTCCGCCCGAGGGAGGCCAACCATCAAATGCACCCTCCTCCAACGAGGGGGGTGATCGTCCACCGGCCGGTGAGCCGGGATCGGGACAAGCGCCGCCCGCTGGGTCTCCGCCCCCGATACAGAATAGTGCTCCACAGGCACTCACACGTTTCACGCAGGAACGGTGAACCTGATCCCCTATCTGGACTGGGGATTCACAAATAGTCCGATTCGCGCCACTCACCTTCGGTGAAGCGCAGTGAGGTGTTTGAATGGCTGAACCAACTTCTTCGAATGACTTTTCGATCTTTGATCTCCCCGCTGGAGAGAATCCGTTCACCGCAAAAGAGCCGGATGTTCCGGCCGCTGTAGTGAAGGAAGCGGTCGTTGCTCCTGTTGTTGTGGAGCCCGCGCCCGTGAAGAAAGAAGAGCCCCTTCCTCCTGTGAAGGACACGCAGACTCCCCTCGTCAAGGAGGATGCCCCGGTCAAGAAGGAAGAGCCCCCCGTAAAGGAGGAGCCCGTTGTTCCCGCCGCGAAGGTGGGAAAGCAGATCGACCTCTCAGATGACGATCTCGTCCCGATTACTCAGGACGGCAAGGTTGTGTATGTGAGATGGGGAGATCAGAAGGGTCACGAGATGCGTGTTGCGGATTATACCCGCAAGACGACACGAGTGG
Source organism: Bacteroidota bacterium (assembly GCA_036769325.1). Classification (GTDB taxonomy): domain Bacteria; phylum Bacteroidota; class Ignavibacteria; order UBA10030; family UBA6906; genus DAIPLH01. Next base: position 6,556 of record DAIPLH010000026.1, on the reverse strand, counting down.
CACAGCGGGAAAGGGAAGTTGAGGAGATCGCCTCGACGCTTCAAGAGAGGCAGGATAGGCTTCTCGAAATTGTATCCGATCCGGAACAACTCGCGGCTCTCTACACGAAGATCACCAAGGGGAAGACGATTGCAGCGTCCGTTGCGGACAAGCCGGTTACACCGGCCCCGGCAGAGGACCCTGACGCACTCGTAACCCGAGGGGATCTGACCAGACATGCAGAGGAGCTTATTCAGAAGGCTCGTGAAGAGCGGGCGGCTGAACAGGCGACGGCTGACGAGAACGCAAAGACGGCTCGGCTACAAGCGATTGCCGCCGAAGTGACTGATATCACCGAGAAGACGCTCGATCTCCTCTTGGAGGAGCATAAAGCGATTCTTGGAGATTTCCCCCACGTTGATGTGGTCATCAAGAAGATGGCTGGAGAGATGAAGCCGAAAAACGCCGAAGAGGTGAAACAGGCGCTCATCGATGCTGCCGCGAACTTGGCCAGACAGCTTGGGAGAAAGTCAGTCGATCAGAAAAAGCGCGAGGTTCTCGCCAAGGGAACTCTCGCCCCAGCAGAAGGACTCGAACCCTCAGGGGGTGTGCCTGCTCCGCGTGAACCACGGGTGTTCAATTCGTGGGACGACGTGGATGCAGCGGTTATCGCGCACATCAACGCGAAGGGATGAGAGAGCCTTCGGCGCACTCAGAGTGCGTCAAGGAGAGTAAGCAATGGCTTCATTGGACACGACCACGGCTGCGGAAGCACTCAAGACCTTCTACGGCCCCCGCATGAACAAACTCATCAACCAGATGAGCGTGCTGTATATGCGGCTCGATAAGAAGGCCGGTGTGTGGAACGTCGAGGGCAAGAACTGGACCCTTGGACTGCACACGGGCCGGAACAATCAGGCGGGTATCGGTGTCGCGGAACTGGGAACCATCCCGGATCCCGATCACCAGAAATACAACTCCTCGGTTGTTCCCGGTAAGCAGATCTACACCCCCATCGAGTTGTCGGGTGTCGTTGTGCGAGCCGCGAAGTCGGATGCGGGTTCCTTCGTTCGAGCAATTCGCTCGGAAGTCGAGGGGGCCACGATGGACACCAAGCGGAGTGTCAACCGCCAGATCAACGGCAACGGGACGGACGCCTTCGGGTATTATGTCTCGGGCACGGGCACCGGCGCGGGTGTGATGAACGATGGCTACGGCCATGTCTTCACGCACATGCCGCCAGAAGCTCTTTCGATGGACCTGATCGACGCCAGCACGGGGGGCACGGCAACCGTGCTCGATTCGGCTGTCGCCGTCACGCTGGGTTCCGAGGGTGCGACCGGCTATGCGTTCACGTATGGCTCGGGCAACATCGATGCGACTGCTGATGCGGGAACGGGTGTGGGAGATGCGGACTACTATGTCCGGACGGGAACCATCGGCAAGCAGTTGATGGGCATCACCGGCATCATCGCCAACACGGAACTTCGGTTCCCGCTCATGCAGCGCGTGATCAGCAAGATCGGCATGAACTCGAACTTCACGGAGGATGCGGTGGACTTCATCCACACCTCTCCGTTTGGCCGAGACAAGTATGTTGAGCTTTGCACCAACGAGCGGAGGACGTTCAACCGCATGAAGTTGGACGGTGGCTTCGAGGGTGTGAGCTACAACAACATCGTGCTCGTTGCGGATCCTCAGGCGCTCATCGGTCGGTATAACTTCATCGTCACCGAGGCGTTGAAGATCACCCGTCTGATGGACTTCGAGTGGATCGATGACGGCAGCGGCACGCTTCGCAAGGTCAGCGGAAAGGACGCCTTCGAGGGCCTCTATGCCGCGTATATCAACCTCGCGACGACCGCTCGTAACGCACTGGGTGCCCTCATCGGCATCAACATGGAGTAAGACCCTCCCGGGTCTTCTCTTCTCTGATTTCTAGGAATCACACAATTACCTCGACGGGCCGTTGATCCCCTCTTTCACCTAGATGGAGGAGGGGGGAGCGGCTGGGAGGACTCCTTTAAGAGAGGGGTCCCCTCTCTTTTTTTTTAAGGAGTAACTCCAATGAGTGAAAACAAGATTCGCCTCATCGACCTGACTTCGAACCCTTCGCCCTCGCGGGCATTTGCGGGTCCGGCAAGCGCAGGTATCGAATATGAGGTCAACAGCGGATTGGTCCTCAATCCGGACAACAAGAACCTCCACATCATCCCCAACCCTCGCCTGTATACGCAGGTCTTCGATGATTTCCTCGGGGATGTCATCGCGGACCAGTGGAACGTGCAGGTTGGAAACGATTCGCTGCCGCCGAGTGCGGCCATCGTTGTGGGGCTGAATGGATTCGTGCGTCTCACGACTGGCAACGACGCGGGCGCAAGCCATGCGACGAACGGGGTGCAGTTGGAGGGTCAGTTGAACTGGCAGGCCGATCAGGGCAACCTCGTGTTCGAGGTCAAGCTCAAGTCCAATGCGGTCACTGCGCTTGCGCTGTTCGTTGGCTTCACTGATCAGGTCGCCGCCCTCGAATTTCCCGCCACGCTGACCACGACCACGTTCACCACGAATGCGGCTGATGCGGTGGGATTCCTCTTCGATACCAATGCAACCACGGATACGATCCGTCTCGTTGGTGTGAAAGCGACGGTCGATGCGGTGCATCAGGATACGGGCTACGCCCTCGTCGCTGATGTCTACACCACCCTTCGTGTGGAGGTCGATGAACTGGGGAACGCGACGTTCTTCCGCAATGGTGTCAAGGTCGGCACGCAGATGGTGAACGCAGTGTCGCCGGATGTGCCGCTCGTCCCCGTCATCGCGACCTTCAGCGAGACGACTACCTCTCGTTTGGTGGACGTGGATTACGTCATCGTGGGCCAGAGCCGCTAATTTAGGAACACGATATGAATGTGACCGAATTGCAGGAGTTCAACTCTCGCTTGGAGCGGGAGTTTGGCGACCGTTATCGCCTGAGGTGGAGTCCTCGAAGAGAGGAATACCATCTGGAGCAGAAGGTAGGGGTGTCCGAAGCGGACGCCCCCCTTCGTCTCACTGAGGGGGATGATACCCTCGAACGGGCGAGAGCGGGTTACTTCTTCATCATGGCTATCAGGCCGGGAGATCGGGCTCCGTGTCCGGGAGTGGATTTCTGGACAGGAGAGCGATGCACGGCAACTTTGCGAGTGCCTATCAAGGTGAGCGCCGAGGTGACGTGCGAGAAGTGCCTTGAGCGGGGGAGGAAGGGCCGTTATGGGATGGCTTACTTCCCGCTCGGAGATGATCTGATTCAGTGGATTCGCTCGATTGACTTCTCCCTTGGACACAACAAGGAGTGGGTTGGTGAGATGGATGCGGCGAATCAGAAGCTCCTTCGCATCAAGGACAACGATGTCCTGAATGAAGTGGATGCCATCTCGTCAGATCTCCGTAAGACAATCGGCGCAATCGAACAGGTTGGCTACGGCGGGTCAATCATCCGTCCGATAGGCAATACCTCCTACTAAGGAGAGGGACATGACACCAACTTTCAGCATTTCAGGACTTCCCACTCCCTATGAGAAGGAAGTCAAGGTTGTGAGCACGAGCGCGGTCGGGCTCACGGAGTCGAAGTATCGCCAGAGGGGATCAGAAGCGGCAAGGGATATGGGGAACGCCCGCTTTGCGGTGATCTCTGTCGAGGGGGCCGCTGTGCGGTTTTGGCCTCACACCTCTCCTGCCTCAGGAGATGGGCATGTGTTGCCTGACGGTGCGTGGTTCACGGTTGGATCGAACATCCAGATGCAGCAAATTCGTTTCATCCGCCACGAAAGTGCGACGGGGGATGCGACCCTTCAAGTGAGCTACTACCGATGAAAACCCTCTTTGCCTTTCTACTCGCCCTGTTGCTGACAAGCTCTGCTTGGGCACAGGGCGTTACGTTGCCGGGAGGGAGTGGTGGGGTTGGAGGTGGAACCTCCAATACCACTGAAGCAACCCAGTTGCTTGTCCTCGCAGAGGTCGAAGCGATCAACACCAACACAATAGGTTTAGCGGGGGCGATTTCGCTTGTGGAAGCCTTCACTGGGGTGGATAATGCGGTGGCCACCCGTGAAGTGGACGCCAACGGAGATGCAATTGTTTTTGGGAACAATTGGCAGATTGATATTCCCGTTCCCATTGATGCGGATGGACCAACGCTCCTGTGTAAGGGAATTACCACGCCCCTCGACCAAATCGTTGACGATGACTCGTTTGTGATTTGCTCAGCGAACCATTACGGGGTGATTCGCACCATTCCCAATGTGGCGGGTGTGGATGCCACGATGGGTGTGGCAGGACGCTTGGATGTCACAGCGGGGGGACAGGTCGCCCATGATAGTGCGATTTCTGGCAACCCTGTTCGTGTGGGCTATACGGCTATTGCTTTTGGGGCCAATCCCACTGGTGTAACCGCAGGGGATGTCTCGAATGGTTATGCCAATCGTGCTGGTGTGCCTTTCTTTCTTGG
>DAIPLH010000026.1:0-2081 GCA_036769325.1 Bacteroidota bacterium | reverse complement strand
CATCCAAACGCCATCACCGAAACCGTGCAGGTTACGGATGCTGATGGGGCTCAGACTGGCACGTCGATTGTGTCGGTTTCTACGGGAACGAAAATCGCTGTAACCCGCGCTTCAGTGAAGTGCAGTCATGCGAATACCGTTGATGTGGATTTCCGGTTGGCGTTCGATACGGACAGCACACTTGGCGCACAGTCTGAGGCGGGTCTCGTAGGGGAGATTGCGTCATTCGATGATATTGCTCCCGGTGGGGGTAGCAATGAAGGTGATGGGTCAGGTATCCTCGGTGTGGGTGCTGATGATGAAGACCTTCGTTACTCCATGTCTGATCCGGTTACTGGAAGCTGTGTGGCTTCTGTGACCTATTTCACGATTGAGAGCTAAAACTATGAAGCGCATTCTTTTCTCTCTTGTGGTGTTGCTGTTGTGGGCCTCGACGGCCTCAGCGCAATACAACAATACTCCTCGTATTGAGTCCAATTCTGGTGATGTGATTACGTTCATGTTCTGGGGCGTAGGCGTCAACGAGAAGCCTGCTCGACACTCAGTTCCATCTGGTCTCACGCCACAGGAGACGTTCACGAGGCTTCGTGAGTGGATTGGGGCAACGACTGACGCATTCAATCAGAAGAACACGGTCGCGAATGTAGCTGCGTTGGAGAAGGGGAAAACGGTTACTGGTCTCCCGGCTCCGGTTGTAACACCGACTGCTGCTCAACTCTGGCTGGCGAAAGTCCGCGATCTGGAGAATGCGATCAATGTGCAGACACGCCTCACGGCACTCGGCACGATGACTGGCGCGTTTGCTACGGCGATTACGAATCTCGGATCGACAACGATTCCGAATCTTCGCACCGCAGTCAATGCGGACTTCAACAACGCCGACGCACAGACGAAAGCGTCGATGATCCTCATCCTACAGCAATGAGTAAACGACTGCTCTCTGCCATTTGTTTATTCATTGTGTTGTTCTGTCCGCTCGTTGCGCGGGCAGAGATGACTGTGGACTTGACTGTTGTAGGGTCCTCAACGTCTACAGCAACGAGTGCTACGTGTGGGAATGCGAGTCCAAGTAGTAACATTGCAGCAGGGGATCCCGTCATCGCCGCTGTGTTTGCTCATACGACAGGTGTGGGGACATCTGGAAATACAACGGTTGCGTCAGTCAGTGATTCAGATGGGAATACGTGGGTGCGCTTGGCGGAGTATTCTACTGCGGTTGGAGGGACTAACGATTATCTCGTTGGTCTCTATCTTACTGTGCTTGCTGCCCAACTGGCCACGAGCGACACCGTAGCATGTAATACAGGTAACGGAAGCTCAATTGGAAAGGTGTTGCACATTTACCGTGCATCATTTTCTGGTGGAGGGCAGACCTATCAAAACGATGGCGCAAGTGGGAGCAATGGTAACTCAACGAGTTATACCTCAACTGCTCCAACAGTTTCTAACGTGCAGCGTGTCTGGATTGGGGCTGTTGTAGGACGAAATACCGCAGGCACCCTCAACTGTGATTCGAACTTTGCGTGCGGTGGACAGACAGAGGCAGATAACGGCAACGCGAACCAGTCCGTGCGTGGGTTGTTTGGTTGGGCGACATTGACGACGACGGGTGAAGCCTTTAATGGCACGATTTCTGGCACCCAGCAATGGGGAGCCATTGTCGTGGCGCTCGATGAAATTAGTGTTGGTGGTGGGGCATCCACTGATTGTCAAAATCTTTTACTTACGGGAGTAGGGGGGCCATGCTCAGCTTAATTTCAAAATTCATCGGCGTTGTGGCGTTACTGCTTGTGCTGTGTAGTGCCTCGCCTGTTTTTGCTGTGACTGTGGTCACGACTTCTGGGGCAGGTTCGATCACCTTTTGTGAAGATCGCACGCAGGGCACCTACAACAACGGGGATAAATACGTTGTCGTGGGCGCTGGTGTGACGATCTGCGACAAGGAGTTCAAGGACACAGATGGTGTTGCGCCGACGCTGCACGGGTGTGAGGTAAATCCAACACCTACCAATGTGCCAACGTCTTATGGCAACGGGTCCGGTCAGGGAACCTACAATGGATTTGATAGTCGGCTTCCATCC
>DAIPLH010000307.1:0-4184 GCA_036769325.1 Bacteroidota bacterium | reverse complement strand
CCGTCCTCGAAAACCCATCAGTCCAAAAGGTGGGCCACAATCTGAAGGCTCACGTCATCGTGCTGAAGAATGCCGACATCGAGATGAAGGGAATTACTTTTGATACAATGATCGCGAGTTATGTGTCCAGATCTGACGGGAGACATGACCTCGATGCTCTGGCCCTGGAGCACCTCAACTACCGGTTGACTGAACCCGTGGAAATTTCCGGAAAAGGAAAAAACAAGAGGACGATTCTTGAAGTGGATCTGAAGATCCTTTCAGACCACTGCGCACGGAACGCGGATATTGCCTTCAGAGTCTTTGAGAAACAGATCGAGGCGCTGGAGCTTCATTCACTCAGGAAGTTGTGTGATGAAATAGAGTTTCCTCTCGTCTCTGTCCTTGCAGGAATGGAGTTCGCGGGAATCCACCTCGATACAGAACATCTTGCCCGGATGTCCACTGAGCTTGAGGCACAGATTGCAGGTCTCGTCAGCGAGATTCATGGCATGGCTGAAGAACAGTTCAACATTAACTCAACTCAACAACTTGCCGATATTCTCTTTCGCAAGCTCGGGCTGAATCCGCTCCGCAAGACCAAGACAGGATTTTCGACTGACGCCGAGGTCCTCGAGACCCTCAGGAACGAACACCCGATTGTCGCAAAGCTCCTTGATTACCGCCTCCTCACGAAGCTCAAGTCAACCTACATTGATGCACTGCCCAGACTTGTCAACCCGAGAACCAGGCGCCTTCACACCTCGTTCGATCAAACGGTTGCTGCCACTGGCCGGCTCTCGAGCAACGATCCAAATTTGCAGAATATTCCCATCAGAACTCAGGTGGGCCGGTTGATCCGAAAAGCTTTTGTTCCCGGAAATCCCGATCACCTGTTGATGTCAGCCGATTATTCACAGATTGAGTTGCGCGTGATGGCACACATTTCCGGAGATCCCGGCCTCACGGAAGCGTTTCGTGAAAAAGAGGACATTCACACCACAACCGCATCCAAGGTCTTTGGCGTCTCTCCGGCAGATGTTCAGCCGGATATGCGTCGAAAGGCCAAGGAAGTAAATTTTGGCATCATGTATGGACTCAGCCCGTTCGGTCTTTCAAACCGGCTTGAGATCGGACAGGCTGAAGCGCGTGAAATCATCCAGAACTATTTCCTCAGGTTTCCCGGGGTCAGGGACTATATTCAGAGTACGATTGCATCGGCGAGGAGGGATGGCTATGTCACAACACTCACCGGAAGGAGGAGGTATCTCCCGGAGGTCAACAGCAAGAATGGAAATATCCGGTCAAATGCAGAGCGTCAGGCAATCAACATGCCCATCCAGGGTACTGCAGCAGACATGATTAAGAAAGCAATGATTGCCATTGACAGGGAATTGCGGTCCCGGCCCATGAAGTCACAAATGCTGCTCCAGGTTCACGACGAGCTCTTGTTTGAGATTCCGGTTTCCGAAAAGGAAGAAGTGATGGGTCTTACGGTGCGGTTAATGCAGGAAGCCCTTCCCCTGTCCGTTCCTGTCGAGGTTGAGGTCGGGACTGGAAAGAACTGGCTTGAAGCGCACTGAAATCAGGCTGCGAATGTGATCGGCTCTTCCGGGAAGAGAATGGAGAGAAGGAGATATGCAACCAGACCAATGCCAAACGAGAGAATCAGGATCGCGAGAAACGCCAGTCGAACAATGACGGGATCCACACCGAAATACTCCCCCAACCCTCCACACACGCCAAAGAGTTTCTTTTCCCTTCTCGATCTGTAGAACCGCCGTGGCTTTGATGGCCCATCCTGTGAACCTGTTCCGGGATCAGAAACGATTCCCGCGGGTGTCGGGCGCCTGACAAGCAGGATAACACCGATTGCGATAAGAACCAGGGGCAGAATTGCCTTCCACGAATACCAGGCCAGGAATGGCAGGGAAAAGATCCCGAAGAGCTTAAACAGCCACAGACAACCAACTACAATCGCAAGAATTCCAGCAACAAGAAAGCCACTCACTCTCGATCGGTTCACGGGAGGAGCAGCAAGGATTGTTGAATCGGGTGAGGGCATGATCAGTATCGCTGCAAGGTACAGCACAAGACCCACACCCCCGGCAAAAGCCAGAAGGACCCAACCAATGCGCACAAGGGTGGAATCCACGTGAAAGTACTCTGCCACACCTCCGCAAATCCCGTCGATGAGTCTGTCTGTTGAGGATTTTCGGAGTTTTCGTGTTGAGGAAAGGGTGGCCATAGTTTTTGTTGGAGTCTTACGGGGGATTTGAGGCGCAGGTTACGTTTCAGGAACAAGAAAAAGCCCGCTCAAGGCGGGCTATACTTCCATGATCTCCTTCTCTTTTATGACGAGAAGATCATCAATTTCCTTGATGTGCCTGTCAGTAAGTTTTTGAGCGTCGGCTTCACCCCTCTTTCTCTCATCCTGAGAAGAGTGCTCCATTTTCTCAGCCTTTTTGAGATGTTCGATCGCATCACGCCTGACATTTCTGATCGCCACCTTGCCATCCTCGCCGAATTTCTTGCTGAGTTTTACCAATTCTCGACGGCGCTCTTCATTCAGGGCGGGAATGGGGACCCTGACAATGTCGGCATCGGCTACAGGGTTCAAACCCAGGTTTGCCGTCTGAACGGCCTTGAGAATAGAATCAATCATGCTCTTGTCCCAGGGTTGAACCGTCAGGGTATGCACATCGGAAACACTGACGTTTCCAACCTGTGAAAGAGGTGTCTGGGTCCCGTAGTAATCCACCTTGATACCGTCCAGGAGTGTGGTTGTCGCTTTTCCGGTTCTGAGTTTGACCAATTCCTGGCGAACCACCTCGGTGGCTTTTTTCATTCTCTCGTCCGCTTCCTTCAGGATGTCCTTCACCATAGTCCCTCCAAGCAGTTCAACTTGTGGCAGAGTTGGTGTCAATGACCTTTGTTCCGATCTGTTCGCCAAGGAGCAGTCGTTTCAGGTTTCCCTGTGTGTTCATGTTAAATACAAGGATGGGAAGCTTGTTCTCTCTGCAGAGGGTAATGGCAGTCATGTCCATAACCCTCAGATCCTTCTTCATGACGTCCACGTATGAGAGTTCACGAAACCTGGTCGCCCGGGGATTCTTCTCCGGATCTGCATCGTAGATCCCATCGACTCTCGTCCCCTTGATAATCAGGTCTGCCTCGATCTCGATTGCACGGAGAGCTGCTGCGGTGTCGGTTGTGAAATATGGATTGCCTGTTCCTGCGCCAAAAATGACAACCCGGCCCTTCTCGAGGTGCCGGACCGCCCTGCGCCGGATGAACGGCTCGGCAATCACTTCCATACGTATTGCGGAAACAAGTCGCGTAACGAGGCCATGATGCTCCAGTGCACTCTGAAGGGCGAGTGCATTGATAATGGTCGCCAGCATCCCCATATGGTCGCCCGTGACCTTGTCGATATCATCAGAAGAGTTGGAAACACCGCGATAAATGTTCCCTCCCCCGATAACAATTCCGATCTGCACGCCGAGTTCGGCTGCCGACCTGATCTCCTCAGAATACTGGTTGAGAACGGTCGAGTCAATCCCATATTCCTGCGACCCCATCAGGGATTCGCCGGAAAGTTTCAGGAGGATTCTCTTGTAGGCGGGGGCAGGCACTCAGGTCAACTCGCTTATTCTTCCCCGAGGTGGAGGCGTTCAAACCTCTTGATGACTACTCCCTTTCCCTTACCCGCCTCCTCCAGAAATTCCTTTATTGTCTTGGCCGAGTCCTTGATGTAGGTCTGTTCGTTAAGGCAGACCTCCTCGTAAAACTTTTGCAGCTTTCCCAGAGCGATCTTGTCGACAATCTGTGCCGGCTTGCCTTCGTTCGTTGCCTGGGTTTTGTAGATCTCAAGCTCACGCTCGATGACTTCTTTCGAGATCTGTTCTCTGGAGACGACAAGAGGATTCATAGCCGCTATCTGCATTGCAATGTTGCGGCCGATGGTGTTCCCGGTTTCATCCGGTCCGACACCCTCAAGCTCGACAAGGACACCAATCTTGTTTCCAAGGTGAACGTACGAGCTGATAGAGCCTGTCGTGGTCTCGATTCTTCGAATCCGGCGTACATCAACCTTCTCTCCAACCTTTGCGAGAAGATCCGACGTCAGTTCACCGACGGACTTTCCACCGGCTGCAGGAATGGACGCAACTACAGCAGGGTCACTGGTCCCGTCCTTTGCGATC
>DAIPLH010000306.1:0-4186 GCA_036769325.1 Bacteroidota bacterium | reverse complement strand
TTCTTGGCGCCTTGGCCCGGCCTTCGGCCGAGGCCTCGTCTCGAGACGGGCGGTTCCCAATTCGCAGTTCGCTCGTCGCTATTCTCAAGTCACATAGCTCCAGGGCTCTTGCGCTCTGTACAGAGCGGCTGTTCTGAGTGAATAGCGATTGAGAGAATTGCGATTTGAGATTTGTGAAGTTTGGTGGCCAAAACCCCCTTTTGCAACTCTACCCTCAAACCCGTATATTCGTGCCGTCCGTCCCGACTGAACCATTGTCTCACTATCAGAGAAGCACTGGAGAAACCCCGATCCGGGAGTGTCGTTCCGGCGGAGGTTCCAGACCTCTCAGGCTGTTGACGAGTCGGCGCGGACATTTTTCATTCCAGCGGTGAACCCCCCGGTGAGGGACCGGGATCCCAGCACACATGAACCAGATACGAAACTTCTGCATTATCGCCCATATTGACCACGGGAAATCCACCCTGGCAGACCGTTTCCTCGAGCATACCGGAACTCTGACCCTGCGGGAAAAGAAGTTCAACCAGGTTCTCGATGATATGGATCTTGAGCAGGAACGTGGAATCACCATCAAGCTCCATGCGGTCCAGATGCAGTACAAGGCAAAAGACGGAGAACAATACACGCTGAATCTTATCGACACTCCGGGACATGTGGATTTTTCCTACGAAGTGTCCCGTTCCCTCGCCGCTTGTGAAGGAGCCATCCTCGTCGTCGACGCTTCGCAGGGAGTCGAAGCCCAGACTATCAGCAATCTCTACCTTGCGGTTGAGGCAGGCCTCGACATTATCCCGGTGATCAATAAAATCGATCTCCCCGGGGCCATGGTCGATTCTGTCAAGCACCAGATCAAGGAGCTCATCGGTGGACGCGAGGACGAGATCATCCTTGCAAGCGCAAAATCCAACCTAGGCATCGATGATATCCTTGAGGCCGTTGTAAAGAGGGTCAGACCACCTGCCACCAATTCAGACGCACCTTTGCGCGCCCTGATCTTTGATTCGGTGTTCGATAGCTTTCGCGGTTCGGTTGTTTACCTGCGCGTTGTCGAAGGTACATTGAAGGAAAAGGATAAGGTAAGGTTCTTCCACAACAGCAAGACGTATGACGCGGAAGAGGTGGGCGTCCTGGAGCTGAAGCGGAGCAGAAGAGGAGAGCTCAAAGCCGGCGATGTCGGCTACCTGATTGCCGGCGTTCGCGACGTCCACGATACGAAGGTCGGCGATACGGTCACATCAGCCTCTTCGCAGGCCTCAGAGCCATTGCCTGGCTACAAGGAGGTCAAGCCGATGGTGTTCAGCGGCGTCTATCCCACCGTTGCCGATGATTTTGAGGACCTCCGCACGGCGATCGACAAGTTGCAGCTCAATGACTCTTCCCTCGTCTATGAGCCGGAAACATCAACAGCACTTGGCTTTGGCTTTCGCTGCGGCTACCTCGGCCTCCTCCACATGGAAATCATTCAGGAGCGCCTCGAGCGGGAATACAATCAGAGCATCATCAACACCGTTCCGAACGTTGAATACCGCGTGACGACGCTCGACGGGGAAGTCGTGTTCGTCGACAATCCTTCGGACATGCCGCCGCTCGGCCAGATCGAGAAAGTCGAAGAGCCTTTCATCAGAGCACAGATTATTGTGCCAACCGAGTATCTCGGCAATATCATGAAGCTCTGCACGGATCGCAGGGGAGTGTACAGGAATACCACATATCTCGATCCGACGAGAGTCGATCTGCACTTTGAGATGCCGCTGTCAGAAATCATCTTTGACTTCTATGACAAGCTGAAGTCGACAAGCCGCGGCTATGCCTCGTTTGATTATGAAATCACTGACTTCCAGGAGTCCGACCTGGTGAAGTTAGACATTCTGCTGAACGGAGAATCGGTCGATGCGTTTTCCACCATTGTCCATCGGGACAAGGCCTTTGAATGGGGGAAGAAGCTCTGTAACAAATTACGTAAGTTGATTCCCCGGCAGATGTTCGAGGTTGCGATCCAGGCGGCTATCGGGAGCAAGGTCATCGCCCGTGAGACCGTTTCCGCACTCAGAAAGAACGTGATAGCGAAGTGTTATGGTGGAGATATCACCCGAAAAAGGAAACTGCTCGAGAAACAGAAGGAAGGGAAGAAGCGGATGAAGCAGGTTGGCCGCGTCGAGATCCCGCAGGAAGCCTTTCTCGCCGTATTATCAATGGAAGAGGAGTAACAGTGTGACTTCAAAAAAGGAACAGGCGAAAAGCCTGATGAACGATGTTGTCTGGGTTCTCGTTGCGTTTTTCTTTCTGAATAGCTTTGTCCTTGCCTCGTTCGAAGTGCCGACAGGCTCCATGGAGAACGAAATCATGGCGGGCGATTTCCTGTTTGTGAACAAGTTCATCTATGGCGGCTCGACGCCGCGGACCATTCCGGCCACGAATATCCGGATCCCATGGTTCCGCCTCCCTGCATTTGATGAAGTAGAGCGGGGCGACGTCATCGTGTTCGAGTTTCCCGGGTACCGGGATGAAGTCAACCCGGAAGAGTTCACATTCTATCTTAAGCGAGCTATCGGAGTTGCCGGCGACACCGTTGAAGTGCGCAATCGTGTTGTCTATGTAAACAGCCAGGCCGGCATGATTCCACGGAACATCAAGTTCAATCATCCGCGCGGCAGAGCAGCGAACGACCCGAACCCCCGCATCTTCCCGGAAGATTCGGGTTACAATGAAGATAATTGGGGACCGATGCGCGTTCCACGGGAAGGCGATGTCATTGAGCTTGGAGTCGATAACTTCAACCAATGGAGGGTGTTCATCCAGCGCGAGGGCCATTCCGCAGCCATCCACCCCTCTACCGGCGTGATGATCGATGGCGTCCCTGCGATGTCGTACACGGTCGAGCAGAATTACATCTTCGGCATGGGCGACAATAGAGACAACAGTCTGGATGGAAGATTCTGGGGTTTTGTTCCGGAGGAGAACATCATCGGCACGCCAATGATCGTCTACTGGTCATGGAATCCCGATCTCATGATTACCGACCTCATTGCGAAGCTGGCGTCGATCCGGTTCAATCGCGTCGGAACAATCATCCGTTAGCATGGCGTCGAAGACCCGTGTAGATACGGGACAACGCCATACCGCAGATGAATGAGATGACAAGCGAAGATTCACCAGGCCCTGAGCCAGCGATTCCGAAGGAGAAGGGACGAGGGTATCGGGAGTATGCAAAGATTCTCCTGTATACAATGGGAATCGCCCTGTTCCTCAAGTTCTTCATTATTGAGGCGTACCGGATTCCGACGGGATCGATGGAAGAGACTCTGTTTGCAGGTGATTTCCTTTTTGTTAACAAGTTTGTGTACGGGGCCCGGACTCCCCGCTATCTTCCCTTTACACAAATCCCCCTTCCGTTCCTTACAATGCCTGCGCTTGACAGTCCGGAGAGGGGTGATGTAGTGGTTTTCGAATCGCCTGTGTGGAAGAAAGGGGAGGGAAGTCGGATCGTGAACTATGTGAAACGGTGCGTCGCTCTTCCTGGAGACACGCTTGAAATCAGGAACGGTATCGTGTTTGCGAATGGGAATCGACTCCCCTTTCCTGAACTCTCGAAAAGGGGGAAGATGATCCCGTATCCCGAAGGGTATACCGATCCAAGGATGTATCCTCCCGGCGCTCCCTTTAATGCGGCTGACTATGGACCTCTTCTGATTCCGAGGCTCGGCCAGCAAATTCCCCTCAACCCTGAATCTCTCGAGCTCTGGCGCGAACTGATCAAACGAGAAGGTCATACGGTAAAGGTCAGTCATCCAACCGTTCTCATCGATGACCAGCCGTCAGAAACATACACCGTGGAACATGACTACTATTTCATGATGGGAGACAACAGAGAGAATAGTCTGGACAGCAGGTTCTGGGGGTTTGTTCCCGACGACCTTATCATCGGCAAGGCAATGATTTTGTATTGGTCATGGGATGAATCCGGAGGCGATCTGTCTCTTTTCGAGCGACTTAACGCGGTCCGATGGAATCGGATTGGAACGGTGGTGCAGTGATGGCCGGCCTGTATGTCCATATTCCGTTTTGTACCAAAAAGTGCATTTATTGCGACTTCTATTCCATCGAGAATCTCAACCCGATTGCCGGGTTTCTGAATGCCCTTCACCAGGAAATCCAGCTCTCGATCCCTCAGGGAGCTGGGACCAGT
>DAIPLH010000305.1:0-4204 GCA_036769325.1 Bacteroidota bacterium | reverse complement strand
ATCATTGGGACTGCGAGTGAGTAACAAAGCTGGACAAAGTCATGAAGTTCCAGAGTGGAACAATCTCCGGAGAGGACAGCCTGGAAGGTCTTCCTGGTGAAAAGAGCGGGCCTCATTGGTTCCGTAGGCGATAAAGCCGGCCAACCGGACTAATCCAGAAATATTCTCCAAGAATGTCCATTCAGTTCACCCCTTCACACTTCCCAGGGTCAATCCGGATACCAGGTAACGGCTTAGTGCGAGGAAGAGCACGATAACCGGTATGGCTACAATCAACGATGCCGCACCATAGAGTCCCCACTCCGTTGACATGTTGCTTTCAAACGACTTAAGACCGAGCGGCAGCGTCCACAGGTCGCTGTCCTGCAGAATCTGAGCAGCCACCAGATATTCCGCCCATGCAGTCATGAATGAAAAAAGTGCCGTGATGACAAGCGCCGGCGCCGCAAGGGGAAGGATAATCTTATAGAAAGCGAGAAACTGATTGCATCCATCGATCCGTGCCGCCTCCTCCAGACTGTAGGGAATCGTGTCATAGTAGCCCTTCATGGTCCAGATCGTAAACGGAAGAGCCGTGGCAGCATAGATGACGATAACCCCGAGATAGGTGTTGATGAGTCCAAGTTTGATCAACATGATATACAGGGGCAGAAGCAACATTGTCGCTGGGAACATCTGCGTTGTGAGGAGAGCCAGGAGACCCATCTTCTTCCCAAAAAACGAAAAACGTGAAAACGCATAACCGGCAGTTGAGGCGAGAACAACCCCCGTTACAGTCACAACCAGTGAAATCAGGAGGCTATTCAACATCCAACTCAGAAAGGGCCTGTCCGAAAAGAGTTCCCTATAGGCGTCTAACGTGGCATTGTCAGGAATAATCTCAAGCGTCGTGGAAAGGAGTCTGTCCGCCGGCCGGAGAGAGATTGTCAACACCTGCAGGACCGGATAAATTGCGATGATACAAAAGAGAATCAGGACAAAATAACTTAAGAAGAGGCGAAGGAACCGGTTCATGGGCATAGGGTTAGTCCATTCTCTTTAATAAGCAGCCTCGGTTGCTTTTGTCCGCCTCATGAATGCCAGACTGAACACCAGGAGGATTGCGAAAATGACCATCGAGAGCGCCGCGGCATACCCATAGCGATACAGGTTGAAAGCGGCCTTGTAAACGAAGGAAACAAGAATGTGTGTGTTGTCAGAAGGCTCTCCGGCGTTGCTGACAAGCCATACGATATTCAGATTGTTGAATGTCCAGACCGTGCCAAGAGTGATCGCAGGGACCATCACAGGGCGGATCAGGGGAATAGTGATATGACGGAGCTTGTGCCACCACGAAGCCCCGTCGATATCGGCAGCCTCATACAGCTCATGTGGAATGCTCTGGAGGGCGCCCAGAGCGATGACCATCATGAACGGAAACCCGAGCCAAACGTTCGTGATAATGCAGGCGATGAACGCCTCTGTCGGGCTCTTCAGCCATTCCACTGCAGGGAGTCCGAGATACTGCGTGATGAGCAGATTGATTGCGCCATACTCATAGTTGAACATTCCCCTCCAGGTGAGCGCAACGATATACTGCGGCACTGCCCAGGGAAGAATCAGCAATATCCGGAACAGCCATTTCCCGCGGATATCTTTCTGGTTCAGAATCAGTGCAAGAAAAACCCCGATCAAAACATGAAGGGTAACGTTGACGACAGTCCAGATAATTGTTTTGAGGAAGATGATGTAGAAGTCGGGTTGAGTGTCTTCGGTAAATACCTTGACATACTGGATCGGGCCGACGAGGGTCCAATCCTTGATATGCCTGAGACTCATGTTGGAGAAGGAAATGATCAGGCTGTAGACAAATGGATAGAATACAACTGCGGCAAGGATGAGAAAAGCCGGCCCGACGAGGGCCAGGATGAACAGCTTCTGATTTGTCCGTGAGCTACTCAATCGTTCATCTCACGAATCTTCGCGATTGCAAGTGCCTGCATTTCCTCTGCGGCTCTTTCAGGAGTAAGCGCACCACCGAGGACAGCCTGATAACCGGGCCTCATCGAGTCCCAGATTGCGCGTAGTTCAGGCACAACCGGCATCGGTCTCCCCTGCTTGATCTGGGTGGCCGAGTTCCTGAGGATCTCGTCCTCCTGAACAAAGCGGGACGCCACTGCTTCACGGCGGGTCGGCATGGTCCGGAGCTCCCTCGTAGTTTCCAGTTGACGCTCTGGTTCCATCAGAAACTTTAGCAAATCAAGAACCAGTTGCCGTTTTTCCGGATTCACATTTGCATTCAGCGAGAACCCCTTTGGAGATACCATGGGAGCGCAGAACAAACCCGTGGACGTAATCAGAGGAAGCGGCGCGACCCCAATGGAGATACCTGCCTTCTCGTATCCCGCCCACGACCAGTCTCCATTGATGATCATTGCGCTCTTCGAGTCCTAAGAGAATGTCAGCGATGTTGTAGTCCGCCTCGCCTGGGACAATCCTGTGTTTGTCGCGCAGATCCTTGATGAACGTGAGTGCCCGGACCATTGCTTCGGAATTCAGCGTGGGAACACCTTCGTTGGTCATGACCCATCCACCAAACCCTGTCAGGAACGGGATGAAGAAAAATGGTTCGGTATAGTTCCAGGCAAGCGCATACCGGTCGGTCTTCCCATCTCCGTTGGTGTCGACCGTCAGCCGCCGGCCCAGATCAATCAACTCAACATCTGTTGTTGGCGGCGAATGTACTAGCTTCTTGTTATACACCAGGGTGAGATGATTGCCAAGCTTGTCGGCAATTTGATAGAGGTGCCCTTTGTAATAGGTAAGACCTTCCGGAATGAAGAGATCGAGATACGCCGGATCAAGCAATGACTCCAGAGGCTGGATAATCTGCATCACCTCGAAAGGCCCGACCATGTCCGACGGTCCATAAATCAGATCGGGACCCTGCCCTGCAATGGCCGCAACGATAAATCCTGAACGGAGCTCCTCCGTCTCCTTGTAAACCTGTTCAACAGTGACACCCGGTCGCTGCGCCATGAATGACTTGATCTGGCGCTCCAGAATGATCCGCTCGTCCACGCGCATTTGATGCCATATGACGATATGGCGAGGATCCTCCGGCGGCCGGCAGCTCCAGCCGCCGGTTGCAGTGGCCACAACGCAGGAAATGCCGAGAAGGTTCCTTAGTATTCGAAGATTAGACATTGACCTGGCTTAAGGATGAACGAGAGGGTGCCGCCGCGCAAATGAATCTTCTTTGCCGACAGCAGATCCATGACAACGTGCTTCTTTGAATCAAGGCGCACGCTCGCTTTCTCGCGCTTCTCGAAATCGGAGTTCGTCACTATGCCGATTCTGCGTCGCCGTTTCACATCCATACGTGCGAAGGCAATGATCGCAGGGTTCCCGCAGGCTAACACAGCAAAGGTATCGGGGTTTGGGTCCGCTATGATCCGGATATATCTTTTCCGGATTTCGGAAACATGAGCAACCAGCTCTAGCAACTTGCCAGCGGGTATCCAGTTATATGCGTGTTCGCTAAAGAGCGGCAGCTTCTCCGCGGGGAGCTTGGCAAGCTCTGCCGGTGTGAAGTCAAGCCCGGTGTTGATCGGAAGCGTCTCTCCTAACTCGAAACCCGAATGAAGGAAAGCAACTCCCGGGAGAAAGCAGTTGATGACCCATGACCAGGCCGAAAACCGGGTCCCTCCGGGCCGCGATGCGGCACGCGGGGTGTTATGTGTTTCTGCACCGGCAAAGAATGCGATGGGGAATTTCTGCAATGCGCACTTCGCAAGAAAGTTGTTCATCCTTTCACGATGATGCTCGTCCATCCACAGGAATCCGACAACGGCGTTGTACCCTTCGTCCTTGCTGCGTTGCGAGATTGAGAAATCTTCGTCCCAGAACGCAAACCCGGGATTGATTTCTCTTGCAGACGCAATAATGCTTTTCTTGAGCGTCATCGGAAGCGCATGCCCCATGTCAACCATGACGCCATCAATCCTAAAGTTCTTCTGATAGTGCGGTATAGTGCCGGCAATCTTGTCCCAGAGCGTGGTGTTTGCATACGCTGACTGGTTCAGGCGGCTGTCATACATCCGGATGGTGTTGTATGCCATGTAGTTGAAATCAGGGTGATCGTATATCTTGAGATATGTGACATCTCCCCACGGGGGTTGATTGTCATCAGGTGGCCAGTCTGCAAAAGCGCCGGGGATCTTCA
>DAIPLH010000304.1:0-4204 GCA_036769325.1 Bacteroidota bacterium | reverse complement strand
AAGGTGATGACGGAAATGATCGGCGGATCGATATCAGGGTATTCCCGGATCGGGAGTTGCGTATAGGCAATGATCCCGAACAGGGTGATGGTCAGGCTCATCACGCTCGCTAATACCGGGCGCTGGATGGAAATTTGGCTGAGTTTCATGCTCTCGCTCTCCTCACTCCTGCATGGACGAATCGGTCTGGCTGGGGATCGGCATGACCTTTGCTCCTTCGAAGAGCTTTTGGTGACCCGCGCGGACAACCACTGCATCCGCGTCGAGGCCGGACAGGACCTCCACCGTTTTTTCCATCCGGGTTCCGAGTGTCAGGACTGTTCTTGTTACCGTGCTGTCGGGTTTTACAAGAAAGACAAGAGCTTCACTGCCGCTTGAAAAAACCGCCTCATTCGGGATGGTGATGGCGTCATTGCGCTCGCTCAGGATGGCGGAGATATTTGCAGACATACCCGGTCGGAACTTTCGTTTTGGGTTGGGAACCCGGGCAACAACCCGTGCAGACCTCGTTTGGGCGTCAAGCGTCGGCTCAACGGCCACGATGGTCCCGGCCCATTCCTCTCCCTGATACGTCGGCGTCGTGACAGTCACTCCGGCACCGGGGTTGAGCATTGACAGAAATCTCTCCGGCGAGGAGAAGTGGACCCGGATATGGTCGATGTTGGCAAGCTCGGTGATGGGCTGCCCCGCCCGGATAAACGCTCCCTTGCTGACCTTCCGTGTTCCGACAATGCCGTCGAACGGCGCGATGATCCTTGTCTTTGAAAGGCGGGCCTTCGCAAGATCAAGGTTCGCTTCTGCCACCTTCAGGACTGCGGCAGCATCGTCAAGGTCCTGTTCGGCGGCGGCCTTTTGCTCCACCACAGATTTCACCCGCTCGTAACTTGCCTTGCTTTGGGCCAGGAGGGCTTCGGACCGGGCTACCTCCGCTGCGAGCTGCGAATCGTCCAGCTGTGCTATCAGATCGCCTGCCTTCATCGCGCTTCCTTCCTTGAACGGAATGCTCCGAACTGCTGCGTCTATTTCTGAGACGACAGTAATTGCTTCGATTGCTTCGATCGTTCCAACGGCAGCAAAGCGATCCTGGACAAGTCCGCGCTCAGCCCGCGCAACTTCGACGGGCATCGGTGGCATCGAAAATCCGCCTGCGCCTCCCTGTTCCTCCGAACATCCTGCCACGAGGAGAATTGAAAAAAAGAGGATGCGATGAGGGGTCAGCTTCCGCTGTATATTCATGTTCGTCAGATTCATTCGCTCTCCAGTCGTGATGCAGAATATTTTCCCGATGTAAGCTGGGTGAGAGTTGCTGCAGCCCTGGCGGTGCGGACAAGTGCCCGCGAGTAACGCTCCTGCGCAACGGCAAAATCGGCGCCCAGCCGGACCAGCTCGAAGGCTGTCGTTCTTCCATTCCGATATTCGATGACTCCGATGCGGACCTGTTCAGAAGCGGCGTCCACACCTTCACGCGCAAATTCAATTCGACTGTTTCCGTGCAGCAGTTCCCGGTAGCTCGAACGGATCAGTTGCTCAAGAGATCTCTCGACCTCCAGCCGCCTCTGTTCGGCGCCCATAACCTCCGCTTCCAATCGATCCTGCTCACCAAGACCGGAACGAAGTCCGATGGGGATGCTCACTTCAATCCCTACACTCCAGGAAGGGAACTCCCCCTTTCCTGATTGCGAAAGAGCGTCGCTGAGATCTCCCGAGCGGGTCGCCCGCAGCGTGTCTTCACCAAAAATCACATCCTGTGGTGTGCCAGTGAGGCCGTTCCCCCCAAGGGTTCCGATGAGATTGACCTGAGGCAGGGCCTCCCAACCAGCAGCCGAGGCAAGTGCCCTGAGTCCCTCCACATCCTGTTCTGCAGCGAAGAGATCAAGATTCGCATCCATTCCCCATTGAATCAGGGAATCCACCGGTTCGAGAGGGTACACTGTTAACGGTTCGTCGCTCGTGACAAACCTTCCTTCGTCGTTCGCCGGGCGTGTGCCGAGAATTCTCGACAGCTCATCGGAGAGAAAATCGATGAGCTCCTCCCGCTCGATCAGCAGCAATTCCTGTTCCGCGAGGAAGGTCCTGGCGGTGGCGACGGCATTCGGTCCGTCGACGCCGCTTGCCGCGCGCAGCTTCGTTTCCTGAAGAAAGGAAGCGCCCCGGTCACGGGTAAGCTTCTGAACAGCATAGTTTCTCTCCGCGGCGTAGAGATCCCAGTAACGGCGTTCAACCTCAGCCGATGCTGTGATGACCTCCTGATCGTACCGCGCCTTCCCTGCTTCATAGTCCGCTTCAGCCTTGGTCAGAAACTTTCGTGCTGAGACATCAAAGCCGCTCAGCAGGGGCTGTCGCAGAGTCAGGAGGCCGAATGACGTGAACTGAGGATTCAGGAACGCGAAACCGGAATTGGACTCGAGGCGTGTCGCATTCATTGACGCCGAAAGCTCTGTGCCGATTGGAAGACTGAGAGTGAGACCGGCAATTCCTGTGGTCTGTTCGGTCGTCAGAACAGGGGCTCCCGCAAAAAAAGATGCCGTCGGCGCTTCGTCGTCGAGATGGTTCATTGCGAGAAACACCGCTGGATCGAAGAAACCTCTCTCACGACGGAGGGAACCTTCGACGGCAAGGAAGCCCGCCTCCGCCTGACGAACGGAAGTCGCATTGTGCACGGCCTGGTCAACTGCATCCGAAAGGGGAAGACGCATGCCTTCGAGGTTTCGGACAATGTCCACCAGGGCACTGTCAGGGTTTGCCGGTTCCTGTCCCCTTGCTGATTGCAGTTGAGGGAAGAGACAAAACAGTACTGAAAAGAAAAACAGCAATTGCTTCATAGAATGGATTCGTAAGAGTCGCTGCAAGATTGCTACCTGATGAGAAAATGCTGGAATTTGATTCCGGGTTTACGCTGGAGTCGGGTTGAAGATTCAGGGCCGGTAAAGGGACATGCAGCAGTCCCTTTTCAAACTGAACCAGCGGGATGGCCCCATCAGGAGCCACCCCGGTCAGAAGAAGATCAGAGCCAGAACATTCCGCGTAGACTCCAGAAGTTGCTGCCATCTGCTACAACGTACCGCAAATTGGCATCGATGGGGCCAAGGTTTCCCCCTACCATTGGCGCATAGAAGAATTCGGTATTCGAGGGCTCAGATGTTGGCAGGTTCGGTGCGCTAACCTCTGAGCTGAACGAATAGCCTCCCAGTTCCAACCCTGCATAAAGGACAGGTGGAAGAATGGTCATTCTGCCGCCAACGAAATAACCCCACGCGCTCGCCTCCCCCGAGTACGTCGTCGTTCCGATTGTAAAATCCTTGCTTGTGAACTTGATGTACTCAAGTCCGCCCGTCAGGTCAAGCAGGGGAATCAGTCCGAATTTCACCATTGCTGTACCACCAAACCCGGTAGAAACCACATCTCCGAGATCTGATGCAGGAAATGTAACATTCGCCCCGACTCCAATCTTGAGGCCAAGCTGAGAAAAGGCGGCGCCCGGGATCAGGATGAGGACAACAAGCAGAATCAAGAGACGGTTCATGAGGGAACTCCTTTGAGGTTGTGAGTGCCATGAAGCATACGCAATAATTCATAGGAATTCAAGGAATGGAAGCGGAACTGTGCAGCAGGGTGGGGTAAAGCTTTCTTTCCGGTTGCCTACCCCTGATAAACCGGAAGGGGTTTCGACTTCTCCTTCTTCGCGGAATCACGCAGCTCAATTGCGGCCTTCACAAATTCACGGAACAACGGATGGGCAGCCGTTGCACGCGACTTCAATTCGGGATGATACTGCACACCAACAAACCAGGGATGATCCGGAAGCTCGATGACCTCCACAAGATTATTGTCGGGGCAGATCCCGCTGAAGATCATTCCTCCAACACCCTTCTTTCCGTTTGTCTTTGAACTGCCCCTGCCTAAGACCTCACGAAAAGCATCATTGACTTCATAACGGTGTCTGTGGCGTTCAGAGATATTATCTTTGCCATATGCCTTATGCGCTTTTGTTCCTTTGAGCAGACGGCATGGATAGGCTCCGAGCCGCATCGTCCCGCCGTAATTCTTCACCTTCTTCTGTTCAATCATCATGTCGATGACGTTTTGTTCAGTCTGCTTGAACTCCGCACTGTTTGCACGTTCGAGGCCGCACACGTGACGGGCATATTCGATCACCGCGCATTGCAATCCGAGACAGATCCCGAAGAACGGAATTCCCTTCTCT
>DAIPLH010000025.1:0-15476 GCA_036769325.1 Bacteroidota bacterium | reverse complement strand
GACGAGCCGCACATGAAACTCCCCGACGAAGCGCAGGCAGGAGTGCCCAACACGGGCGCTGCCGGCGGTTCCGAGGGGCGTGCGGCCGCCAAGCCGGGTGCAGGCCTGCTCGAGCTACTCTTCCAGGTGGCCGAGGACTCGATCGCCGAACTCCTCAAACCTGGCCCCGCCCGCTGGGGTAAGCCGCTCGTCACGAAGCTCGTCCGCGGCGACGAGTCCGGCCCCTTCACCATCGACACGCTCACGATCCCTCACGACAACCCTCACAAGACTGTAAGAGGATATTTGCACCCGATGTCTCAGTCGTGGCTGCTTGTCGTCAGAATCACCCGATCTGTTTTTCTGCTTTCATCCTTACGAACTGACTCACCCACGCAGACTGTTGCTTTCACCGGAGAGACGAACGATCATTCCATTGTTCTCCCCACCCCCAATCCCCACTAATCATCAGGAGGTCGCATGCGCGACAAATACAACTTCTTATGCCTGCTGGTACTCTTGGTCGCTCTGCCATTGCAGAGCGCCTTATCCCAGACCCTATCGGGAAGAGTAACAAGCGGAGGTAACCCACTTGTCAGTGCCAACGTCCGGATCCTCGGGACGACTCAGGGAACATCAACGGACACGGACGGAAGGTTTACCCTGACCTTAGCCGCCGGGACGTACGAAGTAAGCTTTTCTCTGGTTGGCTATGGGACCAAGACTGAAACTGTGACTGTGCAGGATGCTGGAGATACGCAACTGAACGTGGATTTACGGGCAGAGGTTCTCGAGGGTCAGGAGGTTGTGGTGGTTGGAGCAAGAGCGTCTTCACGCACAGTCACCGACTCTCCTCTTCCGATTGATATCCTCTCATCGCAGGAGATCTCAAATACCGGGCAGAATTCATTTGACAAAGTGCTCCAGTACCGTGTTCCATCGTTCAATACTGTCCAGACTCCGGTCAACGATGCAACGGCGCTGCTGGATCCATGGGAAATCAGAAACATGGGGGTGAGCCGAACATTGATCCTGGTGAACGGGAAACGGAAGAACCTGAGCGCGCTGGTCTACACGCAGACATCACCCAGCCGGGGTGAGTCGGGTGCTGATATCTCGGGTATTCCTGTGGATGCAATCAAGAGAGTGGAAATATTGAGAGATGGTGCGTCGGCATTGTACGGATCTGATGCAATTGCCGGTGTTGTGAACATCGTCCTGAAGGATAACACAGAAGGCGGCTCTGTCACCCTGAGCACGGGCGTTACCGGCGAGGGAGATGGGGGAAAGATCGGCGTGGCTGTGAACAACGGAACTTCTATTTTCAGCGACAAGGGGTTCCTCAATTACACTGTTGATTTTTCAAGAGTGAACGAAGCGCGTCGGTCGGGAATGGTGGACGCATCGGGTGAGGTGTCGGACTTTGGAGCTGCTCAGGCTGATGTCGATGCTTTCCTCGCATTCGACCCAACAGCAGGAAACAGGAATTCCTCGCCGGCAACTACTGCGGCAAAGTTCCTGGTCAATACCGGCGTCAATCTGTCTGAATATACAGAACTGTACGCGAATGCTGCCTACGTGTACAAGGAAGTCAATTCGTATGCCAACTACAGAACTCCTTACTGGAGGACGCTCGCAGACTTTCCCTATCTGGATGATTTCTTTGGCGATGGCACGCCTGCTTCATATATGGGGTACGTTCCGACCTTTGACGGAGAGCTGAATGACTACAATGCAACATTCGGCCTGCGGGCAATAACCAACCAATGGCGCTATGATGTCAGTCTTACGTTGGGTGGAAACAGCCAGGACTACACCGTGCGCGATTCTCACAACCGGTCTGACATCCAGGATACAAACGGAGTGAACGTGTATCAAGAGAACAGCCCGATCCTCTTCAAACCGGGCGGAACAACGTTCTCGCATCAGGTTGGAAACGTCGATATCTCGAGAGCCGTGACCGATCAGCTCAGCATTGGTTTTGGCGCCGAGTTTCGCGCTGAGGGCTTCGAGATCTTCGAAGGCGACCAGGCATCCTGGGATGGTCTTGGCGCCGACTCCTTCGCGGGAAACCGACCTGAGAATTCCGGTTCATTCAATCGCTATAATTTCGGCGGTTACTTAGACGTTGGCTTCGATATCACAAAAAGCTTCCTGATTTCTGCGACGATCCGGGACGAATACTATGGCGACTTTGGCAACGCGTTCGTCTACAAGTTCAGCTCGCGCATCAAGCTCCTTGACGATATGATCACGGTCAGGGGTTCCTACTCAACCGGCTTCAAAGCGCCAACTCTCCATCAGATTTACACTCAGAGAGCGCAGTATAGCTTTGTTCCGGGACAGGGAATTCAGGTTGTCGGACTCATCAACAACGTCTCCCCGGAGGCACGATTGTTAGGTGTCAACTCCCTGCAACCTGAAGAGTCAACGAACCTTACGGCCGGAGTCGGCCTGGCCCTCAACAAGGATCTCCATATTACTCTCGATTATTACGATATTGCGATCGATGACAGGATCGTTATCAGTGAGGAGATAATAACTGATACAACGACTAATAGCAGGGTCAACTTCTTTACGAATTCCATCGACACGAAGACAAATGGCGTTGATGTTGTCGTCGATTGGAGGAACCTTGACCTCGGTCCAGGTGCGCTCGCTGTTTCTCTCGCCGGTAACTTCAATCTCACCAACGAAAGGGATGGCGCGATCCCACAGGTCAACGGTACGGACGTCATCGGCGCGACTCAGGAAGCGCTGTTCTTTACCTCACGACCGTCGGAAAAGATTGTCCTTGGCCTGACGTATCAGATGGAGCGAATCGGCATTTCGCTCTACAACACATACTTTGGTTCGACAGAATTCAGGCAGAACGGATTGTCTTCAGATCTGAAGACGGTGTTTGATCCAAAGATCGTCACAGATCTCGGCGTCACGTTCGGCATTTTCAGCAATATTACCGTTGCGGCACATGTGAACAATCTTCTTGACGTGTTACCGGAATGGAAGTTTGAAGCACTCAACAGCGCGGGCTCTGCGATCCTGGCTGATCCGGCCGCGACGAAAGTGCAAACCAATCTGGTTACGTTTAACGGACGCTACGATGTCATGACGTATGACGGCTATCATTTCAGTCAGTTGGGCAGAATTTACAGTCTGACACTGACATACGGCTTGTAGCGGGATGACACGGCTGACGCCAACGGAGAAGGGTTGATCAGACCTGAGGCCTAAGTGACGTCATAGCCTGTCAGAGAGAATGCAGAAGGCCGCCTGAGAAATCTCGGGCGGCCTTTTTGTTTGTTGTTGACATCCGGGATTGTGATTGCTGGCTGTCATGCCCCTACCTCACCCAGCTCTGATCAAACGAAACCCCTCTCCTACCAGGAGAGGGGGAAAGAACCAACCGTGCCGGTCTACGACCTCGTAGAGGGGTGAGGTGTTTATGTTCCGGAAGGGGTTGTGGATTGTCGATAATTGTTCAATCGGAACTCTCCCCCTCCCCTTCGGGGATTTCCCCCTCCTTGAAAAATGGAGGGGGACGTTGCTCAGACATGAACAGCTCGAGGAACTCTCATAGTGAGCACGAACTGAGAACGAGGCGGGATTCACAAGACGCGGGTAGCAGAGGATGCCGAGCGGACGGAGATACTAAAACTGCTTGGAGTCCGCGTTGTGCGCTTCAAGAATGATGATGTCGTCAACGATCTTCCGAGGGTCCTTCTGACAATCAAGGGGTTGTGTCAAAAGGGAAGCCGAATTCCCCTCCCTTCCCAAGGGAGGGGTTAGGGGAGAGTTTGATGATCCAACGATCAATCGCCGATCATTAATCGGTTGTCCATTCTCGATTATCAATAAATCCCAAAGCGTCGGATGGGTCACCCCTGTGAAACAACCCCTATCTCAGCTTCCTCTCCTTATTGAGGAGGGGAGGCTTTTTGACTATTCACCATTCACAATTCACTATCAACAACCACGAGAGTATTCAGGTACCTACAAACCCTCCTCTGAAATCAGGTAACAGAGCAGAGCTTCGACGATTGCTCCGAGTTCAAGTTCACGCGCGTTGACCTTGTCGATTGTATCATGGTCTGAGTGGTGATAGTCAAAATAGCGATGGTTCTCAACGTCGAGCCCGAACCCCGGTGTTCCCTGATCGACCAGATGGGAGATATCCACGCCGCTATAGCCCGGTCCAATCTGTCCGGCATTTAATTGCGCAAAGAGTGGTTGCCATCGATTCACTCTTCCTACCACCGTGGAATCGCCATGCACGGTGATGCCCCTCGGTGCAAAGCCGCCACGGTCAGATTCGATCGCAGCAATATGCTTTTCCCCCTTTCGTTCAGGGGCTACCGCGTACTGCTTCCCTCCACGGACGCCATTCTCTTCGTTCATGAACATCACGGCGCGAATCGTTCGCTTCGGTTTCACGCCGAGCTTTTTCAGCAGATTCAATGCCTCGATGGCCTGGACGCAACCTGCCCCGTCGTCATGAGCACCCGTTCCTTTGTCCCATGAATCCAGGTGTCCCGCTACCACAATAATTTCGTTCGGAAACAGCGATCCAGTCAATTGTCCGACCACGTTCGCCGACTGTACATCGGCCAGAGTCTTGGCCGAAAGCTGTAGATTCACGCTGAGGTCGAGTCCATCGCGCAAATAACTGCTGACAAGGTCGGCGTCCTGTGTACTGATCGCGGCAGCCGGAATCTTTGGGACCTCATCCGAGTAGTTCATTGCGCCGGTGTGCGGCACATCGTCGATCATTCCAGTCATGGATCGAACAAGCACTGCAATCGCACCGACCCTGGCGGCCTCGATCGCTCCCTGTGAGCGCTGGTTCACAGCACCACTATAGGACGCAAATGTGTTCAGATGCGTCGGGTCAAAGGGCCTGTTATACAGAATAACTTTTCCCTGAGCTTCTTTCGCTCTGGTTTGCAGCTCATCGAAAGTCCGGACTTCAATGATCGACCCCTCGACTCCCTCCGCGGGAGTTCCAACGGAACCGCCAAGAGCACAAACGGTCACTGGCAAGGGCTTTGGAAGACCAGCACTCGTTATGGTTGCTTTCTCAACTTCCCCGCGTTCCCACCGCGGGACCATGACATGCTCGAGGTGGGTGCTGTCGAATCCCCGATCCATCATCATCTTGAACGTCACTTCGACAGCAATCTCCGCCCCGCGTGATCCGCTCAGCCGGGGACCTGCTTTTGAAGTGAGCTCTTCAAGAAGTTCAAAGGCCTCACCCTTCCCGAGGCCGGTCTTGAGAAGTCCTCCGATCAGACTGTCCTGCTGGATCTGGGCAAACAGCTGACCACTTGAGAGAACCAGGAGTGCAAAGGTACTAGTGATCCAGGCCGACCTATGAGACATTGTATTGTCTCCTGATCCCGGGAAAAAGATATCCGGTGAACGCATCCTCAAAGTTGAACTCCGGGGACCACTCCCAGTCTTTCCGCGCATTTGAATCATCTACGTCCTCGGGCCAGGAATCAACAATGGCCTGTCTCTTGTCATCCGGGATGAAAGATATGTCGGCATCCTTGAACTCCTGGAGAACACAATCCCGGATCTCTCCCGCGGATGGACTGAAGCTGGTGATATTGTA
Source organism: Bacteroidota bacterium (assembly GCA_036769325.1). Lineage (GTDB taxonomy): Bacteria > Bacteroidota > Ignavibacteria > UBA10030 > UBA6906 > DAIPLH01. The sequence goes on along the minus strand of DAIPLH010000025.1, from coordinate 9,883 downwards.
CACGGTCCGCGTCAGCTTCTCGCGGGGTGCATCGTGGAGAAGGAGGAGAGCCCTGATCGCATCAGGCATTGCCATGAATGGAATGCGGACATCCTCCCGCACAAAGCATGCATACTTTTTTCTCTGTGCCGCCGCATGAATCATTTCAGGGGCATAGTCGCTTGTGCCGCCGCTCGGTACAGTCGCCGCACTGATCAATCCAGGAAATCTGATACTCCGGAAATCGATCCCGCCTACCAGCGTATCCGCAGCAAGCTGGCGATAGTGATAGGCGTAGTACCGCCCGAGGTGCTCGCAGTACAGCTTGTTGCAGCCGTACATCGTGCTGGGCGAATTCCATTCATCCTCATGAACCTTTCCTGACTTCTTTTTCTGCTCCACAGTGGGTATGCCGTAGACTGCAATCGAACTGGGGAAAATGAATTTTACCGGTGCACCGTGCCAGCGTGATTGCTCCGTGGAAAGGTGGAGGAGGTTGAGGGTTCCCTCGACATTGACCCGATGTGCGGCTTCCGGCGTGAACTCAGCTCGTGTCGAAAGAAGCGCGGCCAGGTGATAGACCGTATGGATCTCGTACTCGCTCTGCATCCGCTCGAGGAGTCGCTGCTCAAGGATATCTCCAACGATGACCGCACTGCATTTCTTGCGGAGACTCTCGTCAATCGGGCGTACATCCAGAGCGATAATGCTGTGTGAGGACTGCTCGGCGAGCCGGGTGATGAGGCTGTGTCCCATCTCCCCGTTGGCTCCGGTTACAAACACTGCGGGAGTGCGAATATGGTCTGCCATGAAATTGGTCTGTAGGGATTTCGGTTTGTTCCGGAGGGATACTGCTAGTGCCCCTCTAACTAGATACTTCTACGATAAAGGGGCACAGCCCGCCCTCGGCCGATTTAACGCAACTCGAGGGCGAGGCCGGGGTGCTCGATCCAACATACACTTACGGTCATGTCAAGTCTAATCATTTTGTTGGATCGTCACTAGAGACGTTTGGTCTGCCGCGAACCTGGCCACCTGCTCGCACGCTCTTCTTCAGGAGCGGTAAGATATCCGATCCATTCCTTGATTTCAGAGAAGGGCCGGCCTTTTTTGATAAATGCATCAATCTTTGGATCCTGGATGACACCCACCGAATGCTGATCGTCATACGCGGAAACGAAAAGGATTGGCATCTTCCCGAATTTCTGGTGCCCGCGAATAGCTCCGTGCAGCTTGAACCCATCCATTACCGGCATATAGATATCGGAGAGAACCAGATCAATAGGAAGCTCGTTAAGCTTTTCCATCGCCTCCGCCCCATCCTCAGCAAGAAGAACTTCGTGCCCTTCATCGGTGAGAAGCCCCTTCATGAGCAAACGGTAACTGACTTCATCATCAACAACAAGAATCGTCATTCAGATTCACCCAAAAAGTAAGAGAAATGCGATTGTGGAAGGAAAACGGTGACAAAAGATGCGTAAATGGGCCGGAAGAATCAACAGAAATCAAGCGCGCTTTGAGCCGTCGCCATTCGCTCGCGGCCAGGGAGATCAGGAATGCATGCGGAACAAATCCTTAATCTGGAATCTGTAATCTGTAATCTGGACTATATTGCTTTTTCAAGCCTTTTTCTTTACTCTTTGACCGATTCTCAACAGTGGCTAACAGGAGTCCCATGACCGCAGATGCCTCAATTCATCTTGACACTATACCTGCGAAACAGAACATCTTCGAGGAGGGTGATCAGGGGGGCTGTATGTATATTGTGAAAGAGGGAGTCGTGGACCTGATGTACAAGGGAAAACTTCTGGCAACTATTGAAAAAGGAGGGATTTTCGGAGAGATGGCGCTTATTGATTTCCTCCCCCGCAGTGCCACTGCGGTTGCAAAGTCCGACTGCGTCCTGGTCCCGGTGGATGAGAAACACTTCTCCCGACTTGTCCAGGAAACACCGGCGTTTGCGCTTCAGGTCATGCGAGTTCTCGTCCAACGACTTCGCCTGATGAACAACTCGCTCTGAGCTTGCGGGGCCTGGAAGACTGCGTGCGGGGATTGACTCCTGATTTTCAACTGGCCCGACGTGTTTTTCTCCCTTTGATTTCCTGATACGACTATGAAAAAAGAAAAGATTGTTGTTGCAATGTCCGGCGGCGTTGATTCGTCCGTTGCGGCGGCGCTCCTCGTGCAACAGGGTTATGATGTTATCGGAGTAACGATCAAAACCTACCGTTTCGAGGATGTCGGCGGCAACACGACAAACGAGAGCACCTGTTGCTCGCTCGATGGCATCAACGATGCGCGAAGGGTGGCTTCCATTCTTGGCTTCCCGCACTATGTCCTGGACTTCAGCGAACAGTTCGGGGCCGAGGTGATCGACAATTTTGTGGAGGAGTATCTTCACGGAAGAACCCCAAACCCCTGTGTTATCTGCAATCGCAGGATTAAGTGGGAGGAGTTGATCCGCAAAGCAAGTACGCTCGGCGCGGACATGATTGCAACAGGACACTACGCCCGGGTGAACTACAACAGCGAGAATGGACGCTACTACATTTCGCGCGGGATGGACACGACAAAAGACCAGTCCTACGCCCTCTGGACTCTGAGTCAGGATTCCCTTTCACGGACCATCTTTCCGCTGGCTGAGATGACCAAGGCTGAGGCACGATCCTTCGGAGAAGAAGCAGGCCTCCCGGGAATGAATAAGGGGGAGAGCTATGAAATCTGTTTCATCCCTGACAACAACTATGAGCGCTTCCTGAAAGAGCGCCGTCCGGAGCTCGCCGAGCAGGTCAAGGACGGGGAAATCGTTATGGATGGAGAGGTCGTCGGGACACACAACGGGTTTCCTTTCTATACCATCGGCCAGCGCAGGCGCATAGGTGTGTTTCGCCCTGAGCCTCTTTATGTGACGGCAGTTGACCACAAGCAGAACCGGATTGAAGTCGGCACAAACGACAAGCTCTATTCCGACCACCTGCTTGCCCAGCAGGTCAATCTCCAGAAGTACATAGACTGCACACAACTCTTGCGCGTTGATGCACGGATCCGGTATAAGGACAAGGGAGGAATGGCGACTATCGGGGGTCGCAGTGATGGCTCCATCTCAGTCTCCTTCGATGAGGCGCGAAGAGCAATCACTCCGGGACAGTCTGTTGTTTTCTACGAAGGTGATGATGTGGTAGGAGGAGGCGTCATCGCCCGGCCTCCGGCCGAGGCCTCGTCTTGAGACGGGCCTGATTTCCGAATCAGGATCGCCGCGGAGCAAACTCTTACCGATAGACGGGATCAGTCTTCAACTCACCCGCCGCCCACAAAGCAAGAATCGACGTAATACCGGCTATCGCCCTCTTCTCCACTTCCTTGTGGATGACAAGCCCATATGTGTCTGCCACAACATTCATGTGCCGTAGAATTTTTCCCGCCTTCTCCCGACTGATTGACCCATGCCAATACGTCACCTGATCGAGGATCATCTCTTCATGCCTCCGAAAAAATTCTCCCAGGGAGAGTACTTCACGGCTGAGGATGGTTCGTGGCTTGCAAATCTCGAGCAGGTCGCCGACGTATTGTTCCCAGAAAAGCGCCAGCGTACGGTTTTCCGGTCTGCGCAGGTACAAAGCCCTCGCTATGGAGAATTTTGCCCTTGTCCGGACGCGTGAGCGTGGAACGACCGGGTGAAAGTCATAGATTTTTTCCCAATGGGTCTTGTCCCGTGTGTCCTGCTCATAATACACCCATCGGTTCTTCAATTGGCTCCACGAGAGGATTGTCAGAACAGCCTTGTCCCGGCTATCCAGCGCAATGTATTTTCCCTGCTCCGATTTGACGACTGCGATCCAGTGGCTCCACTCATAGACGCAGACAAGCACAGGGATCCCGCGGCGCAGATACGATAACAATTCGAACCTGGCCCCCTCCGGAGTGTGGCGTCGGACTGTCGGCAGGTGGCAGCCGAAGGCACGGGCAGCGCGTGCAAGCTGATACTCATCCGTTCCCGATGATACACGGCTCTTCGCAATTTTCGAGATCTCATTCTCGTCCGCAAAAATGCCAAGTGTGACTAGTGCATGTTTGAGTGCGAATGGACCACATTGCCAGAGGTTGGGTTGAGGCTTGATGCTCATCGGCGAGAAACTATACAAAGTCAGGGGGAATTGCAACATCGGCGTTTCGCCGCACTCCCGCCTCTTTTCTTCAATTAAAAGCTTGCGTCCAGTTGAAGGGTTATCCGGCTCTCGGTGTCTCCCTGAATTTCACTCAAACCACTTCCAAGGGTATTCACTCCATCCTTCTGTGTTTCCGAGAACTTGAGCGAAAAGGTGAGACGGGACATCGGCCGATATTCTGCCAGGAGATACCACCGCCTCCCGGCACCGTAGAGAACGGGAACAGAAAAGGCTCCAGGCACGTCGTTCTCGAATTCATAGATGCCCGTGTCGTAGGAATCTGTTTCAAAGAAGACAAGCCTCCCCTCAATCGTGACGTCATTCCTCAGGGAAAAGCGCACATCCTGAAATAGCATGATGCCGGTCTCGTCTTCAACCCCATGCGTTCCTGGAATCCTTGCTCCCTCGAATCGGGTCTTCAACCGGACATTCCTGCTGACCTCGTGAATAAATGTCGCGCGGATTCTCTGCTGGTCGAAGTCGGTAAGGAAGCGAACCTCCCTTCCCGCCGCGTCGGTCCCCGTTGCCATGACCTGACTCCGGGACCACGTCGTACGAACGGACACGTCTGAGTTTGAGGAAATCCGGACATCCATGTTTAGCCCCACATCGTGTCCATGTGAAGGGACAGGAACAGTTCCGGTTCGTTGAGGGAAAGCGAAGTTGTCAACGAAAACGGAAGCGGTCATGCCAGTGACAGGACGAACAGTGACGCCCGCATAGAACCCCTGTTCATTTCGTGTATCTGCCCGCTCTCCGAATCCACCAGCGTGGAAACCTGAAAATTGTGGGGAGTAGTCCCGATAGAGCACAACCAACGATCCTGAACGCCCGGCCCGGTGGACTGCACGAAGTACCCATGCAAGCCCCTGTCCTGTACCGACGGCAACTTCACCGTCGATCCTGGTTTCACCGGCGTCGAACATCCCATTCAGGCCAACGCAGGTTCCCCCTGTTCCATTCAGTATATTCGCGTCAACCAGACGATCGAACTGATGATGGTAACCGGCAACGCCAAGAGACAGTCGATTGCTCCAGTCCGCCGAGAGGCTTCCGCCACCTATCTGCTCTCTTACACCAACTCTCTTCAGCAGTTCAGTTTCTGTGCGAAACATGCCGGTCTCATAGAAGATTGTGACAGCGCCGGCCTCATCGATCGTAGCAGGCAGTTTGCGGTTGGAATAAAACGCTGCGAACCGTACGTCAACACCGTTGATCGTTAGCATTTTGCCAAGCCCGACTCCACGAAAGAAATGGAATTCATCGGTCGACCTGTGAGGGACGAGTCCGCGGGAGGTTTTCGAGCCTGCTTCTGTTGGATTTCCCCCTTTTCCATATCCTGCGCCTTGCGAGAAAACGAGCCCCTGACCCGCTTCAAACCTAAAATCTCCAAGCACAACCTGATTCAACAGTGCAATATTTTCCATGGATAGATAACCGGAAACAAACCCGGCCCCGGTTGGCTCTCCTGCGTCCTTCTCAACCAACACACCCGACTCACCAGTCCCTGGAATCGCCCCGATCAATCTTGCGTACGCCTTGTTCGGTGATCCGGCATACGTGGAAGATTCATGACCCTTGCGGAGCTGGAGGTCCTGAGTCGTCCTTGTGCGCAGGTCCACTCTGGACGGTTTGACGGACTTTCTCGTGTCTGATCTGACTACAACAAAACGCTGTAACCATCTTGCGGTATTCGCGTCCAGATCAGGAATCCGGAGCAACTGGTCTTCCGAATGGAATGGTCCATTCGATGCTCTGTAGTCAACTACCCGCGCCGCGTCCACGGGGTCCAGCCCGGGAATTGTGCACAAGGACTCGCGGGTGACCTCGTTGAGGTCGAACGGACGTCCCTGCATCCATTGAATTGTTTCAAGCTGCTCTGATTCCTCAACGTTCAGACCGGGATCGAGTGGTTCAAGAACATCCTCCCCCTGCGCAAAGGCTGTCAACCGAAAGAGGCAGAACATCCAGGACAAGAACGAAACCCGATTGAAAACCATCTGTGACACCTACAGAGCAATGTTGAGCGCGAGATGGTGGGTGATTCCGAGAACGGAATGATGAGTAAAGGCATAGTCGAAACTCACATCGGAGAACCACATCCCAACGCCGGCACTGAACAGGGAGGGCTCGACAGCAGTTCCGGCACGAAGAGCCAGCATCGAAAGGAACTTGTATTGAAAACCGGCGTGGAGCTCAAGCGGATAATGGATGTCCTTCAGGAGATCGATGGCGATTTCAAGATCTGACGATGGTCGAAAAGAAATTCCGGTTCTGTACACCTGTGGCAATCGTTCACTCCCCTCACTGATAACGGGGGAGTTCAGATTCGATGCGGAGAATCCGAGCTTCAGCTTCGTGGTGAGGATGGCAAGAAGCCCGAGCTGAACCCCAAACGCCTGATCCGTGCCATATCCCTCGATGGCGAGATGAAAATACCGGATGCTGACTCCCGCCTGCAGTCCAGGCAGAACCTGCCATCCTCCTGCTATTGAGCCAACGATCTCCCGGTAAAGCGCGAACCCGGTATGAGATATCGTCGCGCCGAATACCCCCACTGGAGTAACGCAAACGTGAAGAAGTCCTCCTGCAGCAAGTTCACTAAGGCCGAAACGATGGGGCGAAAATGTGATGGAAAGACTCGTTTCACGGCGCTCTGATAACAGTGACGGATTGGCGGAGATTCCCCAAAGGGACCCGGAAACGGCAACGGATGCATTACCCATTCCGGCAGCCACCGGCCCGGGCGCCCCTTCCTGAAATGCTGCCACAAGCTCTTGAGAGAACCCCAGAAGCAAAAGTCCAACGCATGCACGGTTCATTCCCCTGTCCTCCATCGCTGTTTGACCTCAGACGGGAAATCGTTTATATTTCACTACACCATAATCACAAATGGAGACCTGCTTGATCCTTCCATTGCGCAGACATGTCATCCCGGTTCTTTTGTCCCTTTCATACCTGATTTTCGTACCTGCAGCGACGGCCCAACAACTTGTGTACGGAGTGAGCGTCAATTACGAGTCCGTTTCAACCACACACAAGGATCTTCTGGCAGACTTCGGCTCAGATATTCAATACTATCTGAACAACTACCCATGGGGCCCGGATTCGGACATCAAGGTCAACTGCAACCTGAGCATTTTCATCCAGTCCGTCATTGGCGAGAATCGCTATTCCGCACAGGCGGTCATCGTCTCCCAGCGCGAAAGGCTTGGCTCCCAGAAGAACACCCCGATGGTTCGGTTGAAGGATGACCAATGGGAATTCACCTATGTCCAGAACAGACCGTTGAATCACAGTCAATCAGACTTCAACGATTTGACGAGCTTTCTGGATTTCTATGCGTTCCTCATCCTGGGTTATGACTATGACTCCTATGAGCCTCTGGGCGGAACACAATGGTTTCAGGAAGCGGCGGACGTGGCGAGTATGGGGCGGTCGAGCGGGCAACGGGGTTGGCAGGGGTCTACGGGATCCTACAGCAGAACACAACTGATCGATGACATTCTGAAACCCTCACTCACTCCAGTACGTGAGGCGGGGTATGTGTATCATTTTGCCGGACTTGATTCATTGGCGCTGAACCCGAAGGCGGCTTACGAGAGAATCCTCGGCGCACTGGAACGCATTGGTGAAGCACGAAAGAGTTCAGATCCGAGAAATCTTGCCATGCTGGTCTTCTTTGACGCAAAGCACCTCGAGATTGCGCAACTCTTTGAGAATTACCCCGATCCGGCGATCTACAAGAAACTTGGCCAGATCGATCCGATGCACATCAGCACCTACGAAGGATTTAAGCATATTCCTGAATAGGAATTCCAAACGCTTTCTGCGTTTCATTCACACCCTCAGCGATTCTCGGCGCTCTCCGCGCCCGCCCGCCTGTCATTGTTCCAACATTGGTCGGGCGTGTCTCTGCGTTGAAAAGCTATGACTAACCTGATCGGAATTCGCAAGGGCAGAAGAAATCGCGGAGGCGCGGAGCACGCGGAGAAACCGCAGAGGGATGTGTCCGTCATTGCGTCTCAGTTCCTTTAGCGTTCCTACTTCCCCCAAAGGGGTCCCTTCGGGACGCGTTCCGCGTTCCAAGAGATCTCTTCATTCCGCGTTTCGCGTTTCGCGTTCCGCGTTCCAAGAGATCTCTTCGTTCCGCGTTCCGACTTCCGCTCTCCGAGGGGATCCTCTCTTTCCGCGTTTCGCGTTCCAGCTACTTTCTCCCCATCCTCATTTTCAATATCCTGTCTCCCACCTGAATCCGGTCCACCACATCCATTCCCCTGACGACTTTCCCGAAGATTGTATACCGGCCATCCAGATGTGGCTGCTTTGAGTGAGTGACAAAAAACTGGCAACCTTCGGTATCCTTGCCGGCACTTGCCACGCCGACCATTCCGCGTTCATAGGTTTCCATTCCGAATTCCGACCTGATCGAGTAGCCCGGCCCGCCCCACCCATCTCCTCTCGGATCTCCTCCCTGAACAACAAAACTTGGCACAACGCGATGGAAGATCAATCCATCATAGAACCCGTCCTGAATGAGGCGGGCAAAATTCACACAGGTGAAGGGCGCCGCTTCAGGCAGCATCTCAAAGGCGAAAATCCCGGCAGAGGTTTCAACATCGACAACAGACCCATGGAGTCCTTCAAGAAACTGCCAGTCATAATCGGCATGCGTCACATCTGAATGTGCCGGGACCTCGCTCAGGAATGAACGGCCGGTGATTTTCTCCAATGCCGATGCTGCCTCAAGGGAAACCGTCCGGTCCGGACTGTCTAACAACGACTGCAGAACTGGAACTGAACTCTCGTGCTTGAGAGCCCCAAGGGTTTGAATCATTGCCACGATCGACTCAACGTCATCCGGGACCTTCAGGTCTCCGAGTCGTTCGGTCAGTACCGGTCCGGCTCCGGAGTCAGAATACAAACTGTCGCCGAGTGCCGTTGCAGCGGTGGTCATCACTGCCATGTCGTCGGAATGAAGCGATGAAAGAAGCACCCCGATGACATCTTTTTTCCGTTTGTCGTTGTGCGGACCTCTTCTCAGGACTACATCGAGTGCATCAAGTGCAGTCCGGACCGTGAGGGCGTTGTCTGACCGGGAGAACGCGAAAAGGCGATCGAACGCCTCATCACTGTCGAAGAACGCCAGGCAATCGATGTAATCCTCTTCCCGCAGAAACCCTTTCCGGTAACATACCTCGAGCCGCTCTGCCGCACGGCTACGGAACAGCGATGCAAGGGTCACTGCAGCCGACCCACGCTGTCGCTGCGATTTACTTGTATCCTCCACCAGGCCGGTAAGATTTTGCCAGACTGCTTCCGAGAGGGCCGAATCCACGAGTCCCCTGCCCCTCAGTGTCAGCAGGGCGGTCAGCGAAACATGCTCATTCGAATCGCGATTCAGTTGAACGAGTGCCGCCGTTACCTCCTCACTATTCAGATGAGTAAGTGCCTTGGTGGAATTCACCCTCACCCGCCAATCATCATCCTTCCGGGCTGCCTCCAGAAGCAGAGACACAGCCTGTTTTTCTCCTGCAGCGCCGATGGCCGTGGCGAGGTACATCCTCAGGTTGGCATCTCCTGCCGCGAATCCCGATGCCATGACCGTCCCATAGGGTGAAAGGAGGCTGTCAACGCCAATGCGCATGAGTGCATATCCTGCTTTCCAGGTCTCCCCCTTGCCCTGTTGCAGAAAGTCTGCAGCAAATCCTGTCGCACCTTCATTCTTGATATTCCGG
>DAIPLH010000303.1:0-4249 GCA_036769325.1 Bacteroidota bacterium | reverse complement strand
TTTTCCTCCGCGGCGGCTATAATGTCTCGCAGGAGACAGTGGTTGATTCCTATATCTATGGCCTGACCGCCGGAGCCGGCTTGAACTACAACTTCAGTGGACTGAATTTGACCTTTGACTATGCGTTCCGTGAGGTTGATTTCTTCCAGAGCAACCATGTGTTTGCTGTGAAGTTTGGGTTCTGACGGGTAGGGAAAAGCACTTGTGAGGCGATGATCGTATTTCGTCAGTGAAAGTGTGGTGAAGAGAAACATCGTGCGGCAGGTTAAAAGTAGAAACCTCTTGAAACCTGATTTGCTTATTGATAAATTCTGGTGAGCTCTCGCTCAAGGAGGTGAATGGTTGAGGCGGGGTTACCTGGTCACAGTTGTGTAGCTCTTAATTGTTGCATTATTCATATCAACGAGGAGGTATAATTCATGTTCAGCAAAATTATCAGCATTCTAACAGGAGTCATTCTGGTCGTCGGCCTTGCCGAGGCGGGGACTGGATACAAAGCTCCGAAGAGGGTAACCGGCTTCGAGCCGCTGCCCGTATTCGATGGGGTCACACCCCCGGTCGTCTCTGCACTCGGACCCGGCGATTCACTCGGATATACCTTTTACGATTACGGAACCAATGGTAGTGCGAACCGTAATCTGATCAACTTTGGCGATGGACAGATCTCGTTCGCGAGAATGGCCTCTGTCGATTCTGCTAATGACACTCGTGGAAGCTACTACAAGTTCTATGACGGTGCCTCGTGGACGACCGGCTGGACCCGTGTTGAGGCTCTTCGTCGCGGTTGGACGTGCATCGATCAGATTGCCGATGCAGGAGGTGTCGAAGCAATTACTTCGCACGTGTATGAAGTGAACGTCGATGCAGCGCGTGGTGCAAACGTGTGGTCTCCCACCGTCCTCACATGCGTTGAGGGAACATGGCCGCGACTTGCGATCGGGAACGGACTGACCTTCCATGCAATTGGATCTTCAGTGCCTGACGCGGTGGGCTACCACCAGTCACTAGATGCCGGCGCCACATGGGGCTGCGACATGTACCTCGTAACAGAGCCAGGTGCGGTTCCTGATGCAGACGGTTATGACCTTACAGCCGATGGCGACAAAGTAGCGTTCGCTGTCGCTGGTATAGGCGGAGATGTTGTCCTCCTTGAGTCCGCAGACAACGGCGCCACCTGGACAGAGACGGTGATCTATGATATCGATGAGTCAGGTGCCACGGAAGGTGATGAGCCGGCCGACGGATCCTGCTCCCTTCTCTATGACTCAAACGAAAATCTCCATGTTGCATGGGGTTGCTACCAGTTTATCGGCGGAGCCCCAGTCCCAGCCAGAGACGCTGGAATCCGACACTGGAGTGCAGCGACTGGTGTCCAGGAAATTGCATTCGCGAATCCTGATACAAGCATTGTCGATCCAGGCGGGAGAGATGGAAACTTTGCAAGCGGACCCGACATCACTGCTGACGCATCCGGCAATGTCGTGATTGTGTATACCACGTTTGTTGACGATCAGGATATCGTTGGAAACTACTATGAGCACGTGTTTGCCACTGGTTCCGCCGATGGTGGTACGACCTGGAGTGCATCAACCGACATTACCCCGGGCAGTGGTTTCGACGGAGTCTTCCCATCGGTTTCCGATCTTGCAGACGCCAATATTCACATGGTCTACATGTGCGATGCTCTCGCTGGAAACGCAATCCAGGCGACACATGGACCGGTTGCTTCCGCGTTCATGTACCTCACGGTCCCTGTAGCTGACCTTACCACCGGCGTGAAGGAGATTCACGGTGTTCTTCCCGAGGCCTATAACCTCGAGCAGAACTATCCAAATCCTTTCAACCCGACAACGAACATTCGATACAGCATTCCTGCCTCATCGGATGTTAGTTTGAAGGTGTACAATCTCGTTGGTGAAGAGGTTGCAACACTCGTCAACGGTCATCAGGACGCTGGCCACTATGTTGCTGACTTCGATGCCACGAATCTCGCGAACGGAACCTACTTCTATACATTGAAGGCAGGCAACTTCAGCGAAACAAAGAAAATGTTGTTGATCAAGTAATCTGAAAGACAGCATACAAGGCGTGGGTGTCATTTCGCAGCCCACGCCTTTTTTATTTCCTGTCGTAACAGTTGGACCACCTCCATCGTCCGCTCTCCGCGGAAAACAGTAGAATGTCCCCGAAGGCCTATCGTTCGCTCTTCATCGCCGTGACTCTGCTTGTCACACCGCTTGCCGTCCTGCTGGTCAGCGAAACACTTCTGTCGTTGGGCGGGTACAGGTCACCATTCATCGATGAAGACCCCTTCCTTGGTTTTACCACCGGCAGTCCTTTGTTCGAGCAATTATCTCCGGGAGAGTCCAGTGAGCCAGTCTATGCAACCCGCCATCCGAAGCTCCGATGGTTCAATTTTCAGGAGTTTCCGGTGACGAAGCCCGCCAATGGTTACCGGATTTTCACTTTTGGCGGCTCCACGACCTTCGGAAGGCCCTATGCAGTTGCAACCTCCTATTCCAACTGGCTGAGGGTTCTTCTCAACAGAGGCAACCCGGAAAGGAGCTATGAGGTCATCAACACGGGAGGCGTCTCGTATGCAAGCTACCGGATCGTCAATCTGATGACCGAAATGGCAGCCTATAAGCCGGACCTTTTCGTTGTTCACATCGGGCACAATGAGTTTCTTGAGGAGCGAACCTATGGCGAATTGAAGGAAGAGCCCGCATTGCTTTCTTCGACACGGCGACTCCTTCAATCCTTGAAAACATACGGTCTCGTCCAGGACCTGGTAACGCCACTTCGGTCTGACTCACCGGAGGCTGACCAAAAGTTTACCATGACCGCCGATGTGAGTGCGCTTCTCGACCAATCGGCAGGAATTGACCGCTACCATCGTGATTCTCTCTTTACCTCCCGCGTACTCGATCATCTTCGTCAGAACCTCCATCGGATGATCGATGTGGCTGAGGCAAACAACATTGAGATCATGTTTGTTGTTCCTGCATCAAATGTAAAGGACTTCTCACCGTTCAAGTCCTCCTTCTCCGTCAGTCTTTCACCGGAACAGGCTGAGGAGTGGCATCGGGAATATTCTTGGGGGATGGGGCTCCTGGGGGAGGGTCATTTTGAAGATGCTCTTGTCGTATTCGACCGTCTTGCAACAGTGGACCCTCAATATGCGGATGTCAGATTCAGGAAGGGTCTTGCACATTTTTCGCTGAAAGAGTTTGAGAATGCAAAGGCCGAGTTTCGTGCTGCGTGTGACAACGACATAGCGCCACTCAGGGCAACCTCACAGATCCAGGAGATTGTACGGGAGGTTGCCCTGGAGCGAAACATCCCATCCTTTGACCTTCCCCGGTATCTTGAAGATTTGCAGCGGAGCAGCGAGGGGCACGAGTGCCTTGGAAACGAATTCCTCTATGATCATTGTCATCTGACTATCGAGGTTCACCAGAAGCTTGCGAAAGAAATCATGAATGTTGCAGTGAGGGAATTCGCGCCCCTCCAGGATGTCAGCTGGAAATCAGTGAACGAGAAAGCTGTTTTCGATAGTGTCATGGCCACCCTTGGCCCGGAATATTTTGGACTCCGGAACCTCAACCTTGCAAAGGTGCTCCGGTGGGCAGGGAAGAAGGCCGAAGCTGAGCCGTTTGTGCGTAGAGCCGCAGCAGAATTACCGGACCACCCTGAAGCGGAGTATCTGCTCGGGTTGCTTTATCAGGAAAAGGGTGAATTTGACAGCGCAATGCTCTCACTTAGACGGGCAATCGCCCTCGATCCCACAAATGCAAACGCACAGAACTCCCTCGGCTCTGTCTATCTGAAGACATCCAGAGTGGACCAGGCCATCGTCATGTTCAGGAAAGCGATTGCGTTGAATCCCGGGCTCGGCGGCTTTCATTACAATCTTGGGAATGCATATGTTCAGAGAGGCAGCCCGGATTCAGCGATCATGGCCTACAATGCCGAATTGAAGATCGACCCGGGACACACAATGGCCCTGAACAATCTTGGGTATATTCACCTGGTCCGGCGGGAGTATGACATCGCAGAACCCTTGTTCCAAAGAGTCCTGGATCGTGACCCCAACAACATCGAAGCGTACAGCAATCTTGGAATCATCGCTTTCCTGAGGGAAGATTATGACGGATCGATCAGGATGTTTGAGGCGGCTCTCCGTATCAGGCCGGACGACAGCTTTTCGAGGCAATGGATGGACCGGATCGTGAAGGTGAAAACGCAA
>DAIPLH010000024.1:9186-15637 GCA_036769325.1 Bacteroidota bacterium | reverse complement strand
CATCTACGATGTGGTCGAGGAGCAGGTCAGAGAAACGATTCGGTTCAAGGAACTGGTCAGCATCGGATCTGTTTCCTGGTCACCGGACGGGGGGAAGATTGCGCTGTCCTCCATTGACATGGCGGGAAACAATGACATCTATATCTTCGACCTTGAAGAACGGACTCTGCTCCGCCTGACCAATGATTACTACGATGATCGGGACCCTGCCTGGTCACCGGACGGCAGGAAAATTGCTTTCAGTTCAGACCGGACTGCATACGGAGCCCGTGGCGTCCACAACCTGTTTCTCTATGATCTGAGGACAGGTGGCCTGGAGTATCTCACTTACGGAAAGGAAACGTGCCACTCGCCGGCATGGTCAAGAGATGGAAGAATGATCGCTTTCACCTCGGACGCCGGCGGCGCGCAAAACATCTGGATCACCGAGCCGGACAAGAGAAATGCTGACGGGATGCGAACAATGGCCAAGGTAACCAATTTCACCACAGCAGCCTTCGATCCGACGTGGACTTCGACCGGCGATCTTCTGTTTACCACCTTCGAGAAATTCAGTTTCCAGATCAGAAGACTTGAGAATGCCCTGGAGACCTATGATTCATCCGGCACCATACGTTTCGTGGACCTTGCCCTCAAAGACAAACCCTGGCGTGCAGGGCAGATTACCGGGGCTTCGGAAGTGCGGTCATACAAGTATGAGGGGGAATACAGTCTGGACTTTGCCCAGAGTGCGATTTCAACAGACCCGGTCTTCGGCACAACAGGAGGCGCTGCCCTGGCGCTCAGCGATCTCCTCGGCAACGATCAGTACTACTTCCTTCTCTACAATACTGCACAGTCACAGGACGAAATCCTCTCCAGTTTCAATCTGGCTATTTCGCGTGTTTCTCTCGGGCAAAGAGTGAGTTATGCATATGGTGTGTATAGATTTTCAGGGCGACGATACGACATTACAGACCGCGATGTCTTCTTCTATGAACGCGCCTATGGCGGCTACTTTAGCCTGAGCTACCCACTGTCGAAATTCGAAAGGATTGAGACGACGGTCAGTCTCACCAACTCCAACAAAGAAGTTGAAGAGCTCTTCTTCATTCGCAGAGCCCTTCTTCTTTCTAATTCGGTTTCAATGGTGCATGACAATTCTCTCTGGGGCCCGAGCGGTCCACTCGATGGCAACAGGTTCAGTCTCACCCTTGCATATACTTCCGACATCCAGTATTCCAACGTAAACTACTACAGTCTGATCGCAGATTACAGGCACTATGAGCGGTTGGGCCAGCGAAGCGCTCTGGCCTCGCGCTTCTGGGTTTTCTACAACGATGGACAGGAAGCACGACGCTTCTTCATGGGCGGAAGCTGGGATCTCAGGGGATACCGGCGATGGAGCATCCGCGGGGAGAAACTGTGGTTGATGAGCCATGAGCTTCGGTTCCCGTTCATCGATCAATTTGCTTTTCGCTTTCCGTTTGGAGCCCTCAGCTTCTGGTCAATTCGCGGCGCCTTGTTCTTCGATGCAGGTGGCGCCTGGGACACAGTCTATCGGAATACCTATGGTGCGATGGGCGGAGGGCTCAGGATGAACTTCGGTGGGGCTCTCGTCCTCCGCTATGATGTCGGAAAACGGATCGAGAACAATTTCAACACAGTCCAGGATGGATTCTTTCACGAATTCTTTTTTGGATGGGACTTTTGAGAAGACATCATCTTGCACCGGCGATCCCGGCATTGCTCTGCATTCTTTCAGCGACCACGGTTATTTCCTGCAGCCGTCTGAAACTCGATCGTCCGATAACATCAAGTGATAGTGACTGGCCAACCTATGCGAGGAACGAGTCCAGAAACGGCATGACATCGGAGAACATCGCGCCACCGCTGTCGCTCGCCTGGTCGAACGACGTCACCGGAGGGATTGGCAACGGTTCCCCCGTCGTGGTTGACAGCCTCCTCATTATCGGAACGCTTCGGGGGGAACTGTATGTTTTCGATGTCCGTACCGGCAAGCGGCTTGGATGGCTCGCGTTCGGGGATGCGATACAGGGATCGCCGGTTGTCCAGGGGCAGGTGGTTTTTGTCGCTGTTTCGAACTCAAGCGAGTCTCTGGTTGCATACAACATGTCGGCCGGGAAGAGACTCTGGGCCAGGCCCTACGGTGACATTGAGGTTTCGCCGGTTCTCTCCAATGAAAGACTCTACTTTGGAAACACTGACGGCGATTTCTTCAGTGTCAGCGCCGACGATGGTGAAGAGATGTGGAGATTCAGTGTCCGGAAGAATACAAAGATGAAAGGAATCCGCTCATCGGCGGCTCTTGCCGACTCAACGGTCGTCTTTGGATGTGAGGATGGACTTGTCTATGGGCTTGATCGTGAGACCGGTGAACAGCGGTGGACTCTCGATACGAAGCACCCCGTCGTCGCCTCGCCATGCATCGTCGATGGGGTCGCGTTCGTCGGGAACATGGACGGGCGAATGTTCGCGGTGGAAACAGGCACCGGAACGCAGCGCTGGGCTGTTGATCTTGGCTCACCAATCTTTGCCGGTGCCGCACTCTCCGGGCAAACGATTCTTGCAGTGACAACAGACGGAAAACTTTCTGCGCTCAATCGCCATGATGGTGCCAGGGTCTGGTTGACCGACCTCGGTAGTGTTGTCAATGCATCACCTGTGGTTGCCGGGTCGTATGTCTATGTCGGCACGCTTCGAAAGGTATTGTACGGAGTGAGGGCCGAGAGTGGCGAGATCGTCCTTCAGGAGACGGTCGATGGGAGAATCAAGACGGCGCCCGCGGTGGGATTCGGGAGGCTTTTTGTCGCGACTGACGAGCGATGGGTTCTCGCGTTTCAGGAGGGTAGAGTCGAATGAAGAGTCCAATGAATTGGGTGAGGACAACAGCATTGCTTGCCGGGTGTCTTGGATTCCTGGGAGGAAATTCGCGGGCAGATGATGGCGCGGGGATAAGCGTCCGCAGCGATGTCGATAGTTCCCTTGTCATTATTGATGGAACGATTGTGGGGAAGAGCCCTGTAACCATCGACAGCCTGCGTTCCGGCTTGCATGAAGTGCGGCTCCTTCATCCAGACCTGGAAAACTGGTTTGCGCCTGTCATTATTGACTCTGTTAACCTTTTGCCGGGGGAAGACCGGGATCTGGTGTATCGATTTGACCGACTCTACAATATCCGGTCAGACCCCTCAGGGGCAGAAGTGCTGGTGGATGGCAAGCTTGTGGGAACTACACCGTTGTTCATGGAGGCCAGGGAAAACGACTCCTTGATGACGGTTAGAAAACGTGGATTTGGAACCTCAGTCATTGATCCGGCGCGTGCTGAACGCGGAGTGGTCGACGTCAACCTGGAGCCGGTCACCTATGGCGGGGGAGAGCCTCTTCTGATAGAGCCCGCGGAGAGACCTGTTCTTCCACTGATTCTCTCCGGAGCTTCATCCATTCTTGCGGGCGGATTCTCGGCATACTACAAAGTCAAGGCAGACGAAGTGTATCAAGAGTACCTTCTGACAGGCGATCCCTCCAAGCTTGCGGAAACGCGGAAGCTCGATAACGTCGCGGGGATTGCCCTGGGCGCGTCGCAGATCTACCTGGCCTTGTTCAGTTATCTCCTTCTCTCTCAATAGGGAAGAGCTCCATTTCCTGCTCAGTTCCCCCCGAACATCTCCTTGACTTTGACACTGTAAGCGACTATATTTTTTGGAACCTTTCGGAGCAAACCCGACGGTTTATCCCTCCATCAACATCAATTGAGGTCTCCCCTGGAGTCGACACTACAAGAAGAGGTAGAATTTCTCAGGAATGTGCCAATTCTTTGTGACCTTGAGGCGATGGACCTCGAGACAATCGCAAAGGTTGGAGTCCGGAAAAAATATAAGAAGGGGAGTATCATCCTTCTTGAGGAAGAGGCAGGGGCGGCGTTGTTCGTTATTCTCTCCGGGAAGGTGAAAGTGGTGAGAATGGATGATGATGGGAGAGAAGTCATTCTTTCAATACTCGGTGAAAGTGATTTTTTTGGTGAGATGGCGATTTTGGATGGGCTGGCACGCTCTGCAAGCGTTGTAGCCATCTCAAAATCCGAATTGTTCATGATTCACAGACGTGATTTCCTGAAACTCCTCCATGATTTCCCCTCAGTTGCGATCGCTCTGTTGAAGGAGCTGACCATGCGCCTTCGCAAGGCGGATGCGCAAATCAAGAGTCTTTCGCTCAAGGACGCTGCCGGAAGGGTCGCCAATGTGGTCCTGCAGCTCGCAGATGACATTGGAAAAATTCGAAAAGGCCGCGTTGAGATTGATGAACTTCCGCTTCAACAGGATCTTGCCAACATGGCAGGGACGTCACGAGAAACGATTTCCCGCATGATTCACTCCTTTATCCGGGAGGGATTCCTGGAACTGGAAAGGGGAAAGTTGATCATCAATGATTATGAGAAGTTCCGAACGAGATACCTGTAGCCGTCGGCCCGTTCCTTCCCCCGCCGTTCATGATTGACAGGGCCGACCTTCATCTGCACACAATTCATTCGGACGGCACGTTATCACCCGGAGAACTTGTAAGAAGGGCAAAGGCAGGAGGGCTGTCAGCAATCAGCATTACCGATCATGATTCGGTCGGTGGGATTGATGAAGCCCGCGCAGTGGGAGAGACGCTCGGCGTTGAAGTAATAACAGGTGTGGAATTGAGCGTTAGTGTTGGCGACCAGGATGTGCATGTCCTTGCTTATTTTTTTGACCACCGGAATCAGAATTTCCTTGATCACCTAGAGCTTTACCGCTATGAGAGGGTAAAACGCGCGGAGCGGATTGTCGGAAAACTGAACAATCTGAATGTCCCGTTGCGCATCGAATCGGTGATGGAAAAGGCGGGGAACGGTTCCGTGGGAAGGCCACACATCGCGAATGCGCTCGTGGATGAAGGGCTGACCGGTAACTATAATGAAGCGTTCATGAAGTACATCGGTTTCGGACGTCCGGCTTACGAAAGGAAAATACAGGTTTCTCCCAGGGATGCGATGGAGATGGTTTCATCAGCGGGAGGGCTCTCCTTTCTGGCTCACCCGGGCACAAGTATCAGTGAAGAAGTTCTGATGGGATTGATCAGAGACGGCATCGATGGCATTGAGGTGGTTCATCCCTCCCACTCCGACGAACGCGTCGCGTTCTACCGGGGAATTGTCAGTGAGTACTTTCTCCTCGCAAGCGGCGGATCGGATTTCCACGGCGGCCGTAGGAACGACCTCCAGGTCCTCGGGAAGTACCATATCAGTGGTGAAGAGGTCGGGATGATGCGACGCAGGTTGGATCTCGCCTGATAGGGTCAGGAAGCAATTATGGCAAAAACAATCGAAGGACAACTCTCCGCCGCGGGGCTTTCCGTTGGAATCGTCGTTAGCCGATTCAACGGTCTGGTCACCAATAGTCTTTTGAGCAGTGCGATGGATTGTCTGATCCGCCACGGCGCAAGGGATTCTGATATTACCGTGGTTTTTTGTCCCGGATCGTTCGAGATTCCCCAGGTTGCACTCCGGATGGCCAAAACGGGTCGCGTTGACGGCATCATTTGCCTGGGTTGCATCATTCGCGGAGAAACCCCTCATTTCGACCAGATCGCTGCTGCCGTGACCCGGGGGGTGGGCCATGTGGCTCTGGAGAGTGGTGTACCGACATCCTTTGGAGTTCTCACGACGGAGAATCTCGATCAGGCTCTTGAGCGCGCAGGTTCCAAAGCCGGCAACAAGGGCTGGGACGCCGCGCTCTCCGCAATCGAACTTATTCAAATCGCAAAACAACTCTCAGCAAAGAAGGGTGGAAAGGGTTAACGGCTTCGGTGTGCTCCTGCATGCCGCTTCCGTTGGACGGAGATGTTGAGTATGAGCATTCGGATCGGGTTGTTCCTGGGTCTTTTCCTCTCAAATGGGATTTCATTCAGCCAAGGCATTGGAACGTGGCGTAGTTACACGTCCATGAATGCTGTTCGCGATCATGTGAGGGTCGGGAATCAATACTGGACAGCGACTGTTGGTGGATTGTATGTGTGGGATGAATTGACAAACGCGTTCACGACCTATACAAACACTGAAGGGTTGATCACGAACGATCTGACCGCAACACTCGCCGACACCAGAGGAAACATCTGGGCAGGCGCTGCGAATGGCACCGTCCATGTTCTTCTTCAGGACGGGAACTGGAACTACATCCTCGACCTGGCTGAAGCCGCGGAAACGAGCAAGCGCATAAACCGGTTTGTTATGCAGGGGGATACTCTTCTGATCTGCACTGATTTTGGCCTCTCCATGTATGATGCGGTCAACTTCCTTTTTGGTGACACCTACACAAAGTTTGGTTCTCTTTCAGGCGTCAGAGTTGCCGTGTCCGATGCAGTGGTCTTTCAGGACTCCATTTGGGCAGCCGTTTCTGACGGACTCTCGTTGCATCAGATTGCTGTT
>DAIPLH010000024.1:8673-9176 GCA_036769325.1 Bacteroidota bacterium | reverse complement strand
CGAACCCGAACCGGCTTCCTGCTGAGGCATGGAGTCTCCGGCCCATCGGGACTTCAGCCGTTAGGACAGCAGCCCTGGAAGTTTTTCAGGGTAACCTGTACGCAGGAACAACAGCCGGCCTCTATTCTCTGTCGGGCGGCCAGTGGCTCGCGGTCTCTGGTCTCGCCGGAGTGAATATTCTTTCTCTCGATGCGACCGGGCCTTCACTCCTTGTCTGTTCAGCGACTACCGTCTATTCCGTTGATGGTCAGGGTGTCGTCCAACAATTCCCCACTCTTCCATTCACCGGGTCCTCTGTGACAGCAGACGGGTCAGGCCAGCCTGTCGTAGGTTCCTTGCAGGGACTTCTGACACAGGAGAACTCCTGGATCAATCATGTGCCGAACGGTCCGGCTTCGAATCAATTTGCCAGTATTGTCGTGGATCTTGACGGGAATGTCTGGGCGGCTACCGGCTACAGCAGTTCAGGAAAGGGGATTTTCCGGTACGACGGTTCTTCCTGG
>DAIPLH010000024.1:724-8642 GCA_036769325.1 Bacteroidota bacterium | reverse complement strand
TGCCAACAGATGACTACTACAAGGTCTCGGTGGGTTGTGATGGTTCGGTCTGGGCCAGCTCCTGGGGTGGGGGAGTTCTGGAGATTCTCGGGGGTTCTGAGGAGGTTGACACAAGCCGGGTGTATTCGACAAATGTCGGAATGGTGGGAGTCTCGACAGCAGAGGAATACGTTGTGGTGAGTGATGTTGTTTGCGACCCATCGGGAAATACCTGGATGTCGGTCAACTCATCAGCAAACGGTGATATCATTGCGGTCAGGCACGCTGACGGAGTTACCTGGACGCATCAACCCCTCAGCCTCGGGGCCGCAAGGATTTCGACGCTCTGGACCAATACACCTCTGGACCGGTTTCTCGCTGTTGATTCTTTTGGAAGTCTGTGGGGAGGATCGAGGGACCCGACCTATAAAGGAGTGTTTACTCTTGGAAACCGGGGACAGATTACGGATGAGGTCTCGGCCCTGCTTACAGAGCAGGACGGATTTCCCAGTAATCAGATCACGACGGTTATGGTTGATCGCGATGGTGATGTGTGGGTGGGAACGGAGAGAGGAATTTCCATCATCCTCGATACCAATGACCCGGAACGAGCGGGTGCCGTGGCTCTGTACAAACCCTTGAACGGACTCGTGATCAATACTATTGCCGTCGATGCCTTGAACAGGAAATGGATCGGAACTCCCGAAGGAGTCCTCCTTCTTTCACCCGACGGTATTCAACAGATTGAATCTTATACCGTTGAGTCAACGGACGGGAAGCTGATCAGCAATGATGTCCGGAGCATTGCCATCGACAGTCGAACCGGCGTGGTCTACTTTGGCACCCTCGAGGGTCTTTCGAGCCTCGCCACGGTAGCCGCAGACCCAAAAGCGGAGTTTGAGGAACTGATCATCTCACCCAATCCGTATCTTCTCCCTGCGTCGACACAACTCCTTATTGATGGACTGGTGGAGAATTCTACAGTAAAAATTCTTGGGATTGACGGTACGTTGATCCGTGAAATCGAGTCACCCGGGGGACGGGTTGGTTTCTGGGACGGTAAAGACAAAAACGGAAATGAGGTCGGATCGGGCGTGTATCTGGTTGTTGCCTATTCGACTGATGGCAGCAGGATTGCTAAAGGCAAGGTTGCAGTCGTCCGTCGCTGATGGCGGACTGCAATTCTAACTCACAATTTTCACAAACATTTCAACATCATCTTTCACTTGAGGAGGGTAGGACTTGGAGAACAACAACGGCTACAAAGATGAGATTTTCACAAAGAGAGTTCGAGCCGGTAAGCGAACCTACTTCTTTGATGTAAAATCAACCAAGTCGGAAAAAGACTTCTATATCACCATCACCGAGAGCAAGCGCGTTGGTGATGACGAATATGAGAAGCATAAGATCTTTCTGTATAAGGAGGATTTTGACAAGTTTCGGGAAGCGCTGGCCGAGACAGTTGAGTACGTCCAGTCTCAGCTGCTTGAACCGCTTGAGACACCCAAGAACACCTGATTTGTTTCTGAATCAATAGCTGAAAAGCCCTCGGGACTACTGGTCCAGTCACAGGGCTGTTCCTCTCCCTTCCGGAGCACATCTACCGCGCCTTTGAGGTCCATGATGGCTGCTTGACTATCAGGCCTCAATTTCCTATATTTTTTGCGGTTTTTTCGCTGCCGCCACTGCTGATGGGAATTCCCCCGAGCTTCTTGGAATATCTCAAAGGGTCGTTCCGTGATGAAGATTCAGATTGGGGGCCTTTCTGAAGGGGTCCATGAGTACCAGTTTTCGGAAGGCGCCAGTGACCTCGGCCTGACCGATGGATTCAAGGGGGATGTCCGGGTTTCGGTCACTCTCGAGAAAACCGGAAAGCAGATGGTTCTCAAAGGAGGCGTGACTGCGGAGGGGGATTTTGTTTGCGACCGGTGTATACGGCCCCTTTCGGTACCAGTCAGCAGTTCTTACCGCATGTATTATGTTGCGGAGGGGGAGGAGTTCGCAGGGGTCGATCCGGCTGAACTTTCGATTGTTCCAGGATCCGGTACACTCGATATCACGGAGGACGTGCGCCAGACGATACTCCTCGCGGTACCGCTGAAATTACTGTGTGCTGACAGTTGCCGGGGTCTTTGCCCGCACTGTGGAAAAAACCTCAATGTGGAATCCTGTTCATGCACGGTAGAACAAGGGGATTCACGTTGGGAACATCTCAGGTCATTGAGGGGAAGTAACTAGAGAATACCTACGATAGGTTGAAGGAGTAAGATCGTTATGCCAAATCCAACTCACCGACATTCGAAGTCTCGCACCAGAAAGAGACGAACCCACTACAAAGCCAGCCAGCCTTCCGTGGCACAATGCCCGAATTGCCATTCGCAGAGGCTCCCGCACCGGGCCTGTCCGAACTGCGGCTACTATAATGGTCGATCGGTCAAGGTTCCAAAGGTTTCCTGAGTTCATTTTCTCCATTAGGTGATTGTTCTGACTGTCAGGACATTGTTCCTCCGCGGTGTCTCAGTCCGCTAACATACGCATTGCAGTTGACGCCATGGGTGGTGACTTCGCGCCTTCACATGTCGTCAGCGGAGCTGTGGAAGCGCTTGGTGAATCCGGGGGCCGGATCTCCCTGATTCTGGTCGGCGATGAGAAACGGATTCGCAGCGAGATGGACACACTGAATTCTCGCTCCGGCGCGAAACCTGAGATTCATCATGCTTCGGAAGTCGTCGAAATGCATGATTCTCCCAACACCGCGCTGAAAGCAAAACGAGATTCCTCGATTGCCGTGGGACTTACCCTCCATCGTGAAAAAAAAGCCGATGCATTTGTCAGTGCCGGGAATACAGGAGCTGTTCTCTCGGCATCGACCCTGATCCTGGGAAGGCTTAAGGGAGTCGCAAGACCGACTATCGGTGCGCTGTTTCCGACGGAGTCGTCTCCCTGCTTTGTTGTTGATGCCGGTGCGAACGTCGATTGCAAGCCAAGGCATCTCTTCGAATTCGCCGTGATGGGCTCAGTCTATGTCTCCTCGCTGTTGGGTAAAAGCGAGCCGACAATCGGATTGTTGAGCATCGGTGAAGAGGATACCAAAGGAAACGAGGTTACTATCGAAACACTGGAAATGCTGCGAAAGAGCAGATTGAATTTTGTGGGAAACGTTGAGGGGAGAGACATTCTTAAAGGGAAAGTCGACGTCGCGGTCTGCGACGGTTTTGTCGGGAACATTCTGTTGAAGTTTGGCGAAAGCGTGCCCGGCTTCCTGAAAAGCAGGCTCAAGGAGTTTGCTGCCCAGGGGATCATGCAGAAGATCAGGTTGCTGGTGGCGCAAGGCGGTCTGCGGTCTGTCCTGAAAAACCTTGACTACCAGGAGTATGGCGGAGTCCCGCTGCTCGGTGTAAACGGGGTGTCGATTATCGGACACGGCGGCTCCACCCCGAAAGCAATCAAGAACATGATCCTCCGGGCGGAAGAAATGGTGCGGTGGAACATCAACCAGAAGATCCAGAGTGCGATGGAAGCGCAAGGCTGATGACGATGCGTGCTGAAATAACGGCGGTCGGACACTACCTGCCGGAAACGGTTCTCTCCAATGCTGATCTGGAGAAGATGGTTGATACAACCGACGAGTGGATCCGGACCCGAACGGGGATTTCTGAGCGGAGAATCCTCAAGAATGGCGCCACGTCCGATATGGCCAGCAAAGCCATCGAGGCCCTTCTGAAAAACCGGGGGATCACCGCAGAAGAGATCGATCTTATCATTGTGGCTACAGTGACGCCTGATATGTTCTTCCCTTCAACAGCGTGTGTCATCCAGGGAAAAATTGGCGCAAAGAATGCCTGGGGGTTCGATCTCTCGGCAGCATGTTCGGGCTTCCTGTTCGGCCTTGTGACGGGGGCACAGTTTGTCGAGTCGGGGATGTGCAGGAAAGTCGTGGTCGTCGGGGCCGACAAGATGAGCTCGATCGTCGATTACACCGATAGAAATACCTGCATTCTTTTTGGCGACGGTGCCGCTGCACTTTTGCTTGAACCGACACAGGACTTTTCGATTGGGATTATCGATCGCATCCTGCATTGTGATGGCGACGGCGGGGATGCACTGCACATGAAAGGCGGCGGAAGTTTGAACCCTCCGACTGCCGAAACAGTGGAAAAAAAGATGCACTATCTGTTTCAGGACGGAAAGGCTGTCTTCAAGGTGGCCGTCGTCGGAATGGCCGACATCTCAAAAGAAATCATGGATCGCAATTCCCTCCAGGGGGAGGATGTCGACTGGCTTGTCCCTCATCAAGCCAACCTGCGCATTATTTCGGCTTGTGCAGACCGAATGGGTCTGGACATGTCAAAGGTCATGATCAACATCGACCGCTATGGAAATACGACAGCCGCGACGATCCCGCTGTGTCTTTCCGAATGGTGGCAGGACGGTAGACTCCGCGAAGGGCAGACCATTGTGCTCTCGGCGTTTGGAGCCGGCTACACGTGGGGGGCGGTCCTTGTGAAGTGGTCAGTTCCCTCTCCAGCAGGACGATCATAGTCATGCCGAACACAGCGATAGTCTTCCCGGGCCAGGGATCACAGTATGTCGGGATGGGGAGTGACTGGTACGAAGCGGATGCACAGGCGCGCGACTTGTTCGATGAAGCCAATGAGATCCTCGGTTTTGACCTGAAGAAAATCTGTTTTGAGGGTCCCGAAGGAGAACTTCGGCAGACGAAGAACACCCAGCCGGCGATTTTTGCTCACAGCATCATTGTCGCAAAGGCGGTCAACAACCGCGATGCACAGGCGATGGCGGGTCACTCTCTTGGTGAGTACACTGCTTTTGTCGCAGCGGGGGCAATCACTTTTGAGGACGGACTCCGGGTTGTCCGGTTGCGTGGTGAACTGATGCAGCAGGCCGGGGAACAGCGAAAAGGAACCATGGCGGCGATCGTGGGTCTCTCTGCAGCAGACCTTGAGGGAATTTGCCAGGAGGCTTCTGCCGCAGGTATTGTGCAGCCGGCGAATTACAATTCCCCCGGACAGATTGTCGTTTCGGGCGAAGTGAATGGTGTTCGGAAAGCAATGGAAATCGCGAAACAGCGCGGAGCGAAACTGGCGAAAGAGCTGGTCGTGAGCGGTGCATTCCATTCGCCGCTAATGGAAAGTGCAAAGGATGGTCTGAAGGAGGCTCTCGAAAGGATTTCCATTCGTGATGCCGAAATACCCGTTTATGCGAACGTTACTGCAGAACCTGCTACTGACGCCTCAGCCATCAGAACGTTGTTGTACCGGCAGCTGACAAGTCCGGTACGCTGGGAACAAACGATAGCAAACATGGTTCGGGATGGAGTCCATTCATTTTGCGAGCTGGGTCCTGGCAATGTGCTCCAGGGGTTGGTGAAGCGGACCCGGTCCGATGTGCAGATTTCCGGCATCGATAAATTCAGCGGGATGAAAGAGGCTGCCCGTCCATGAAAGAGCAGAATCTCCTCAAGGTTGGTGAATACAACATATCCGGAGAACTCTTCACGAAGGGTATGATGGACGGGATAGGGCCGTGCCATTGCACTGCAACCTGCTGCGAGGCCGGAGTCTATGCCGACGTTGCTGAGCGTGATACCATCATGGCTCACAGGGATGTGATTGTTCGCTACATGGATGAAACCCAACCCCATGATGTGCGGCAATGGTTCGAGGATTTTGAATCGGATGATCCGGATTTTCCCTCGGGCCGTTGTGTTGGGACAAGGGAGGTGAACGACAAGTGTGCGTTTCTCGACAAGGCCGGAAGGTGTTCGCTGCAGGTTGCCGCGACAGGAGAAGGCTTGCACCGGTGGTCGTTCAAGCCTCTGTACTGCGTTCTCTATCCCATTGAGATAACGGGGAAGACGGTCCGGTTTGATGACCTTCTCCAGGGGGATGAACAATGTTGCTCGATCTCGGAGAAATTTCAGATCCCACTGTTCCAGGCCTGCAAGGATGAACTGACCCACTTGCTGGGGGAGGAGGGATTCGGCGCCCTGCAGTCACACTATCAGGAGCTGCAATCAACGATGGGCGCGGGAAAGGAGAACGGCATCGATGAGTGATTTGAGAGGGAAGATTGCGTTGGTCACCGGGGGCGGACGGGGGATCGGCAAGGCTGTCGTTCAAGCGCTCTGTGCGGCGGGAGCGAAGACGGCATTCACCTACAAATCATCCGCTGGCGCGGCGGAGGAACTCGTCTCTGAGCTGAAAGCCGGTGGGCATGAGGTCCGGGCATACCAATCCGATGCGGCCTCCCTCGCAGACGCCACACAGGTGGTGGAGAGCGTCGTCAAGGAATGGGGAAGAATCGATATCCTGGTGAACAACGCGGGAATAACGCGGGATGGATTGCTCATGAGAATGAGTGAGCAGGATTGGGACAGTGTCATCGAGAATAATCTGAAAAGCGTTTACAATTTCACGAAAGCGGTCTGCAGACCCATGATGGGCCAGCGCGCCGGGAAGATCGTCAACATTACTTCGATCGTCGGGCTGACAGGGAACGCAGGGCAGGCCAATTATGCAGCATCAAAGGCCGGGATCATCGGTTTCACAAAATCTATTGCAAAAGAACTCGGTTCTCGCAATATTCAATGTAACGCGATCGCTCCGGGCTATGTGGAAACCGACATGACCAACAAGCTCTCGGGTGAACAGCGGAAGGCCCTGACTGATTTGATCCCGTTGAAACGGACGGCCGATCCGCGGGAGATTGCTGCTGTCGTGAGATTCTTCGCTTCTCCGGATGCAGATTATGTTACCGGACAGGTGATCTGTGTGGATGGAGGAATGGCGATTTGATTGTTTCTTTATTCTTGACAACCAGTTGTACTTTATCCAAAACAGGAGGTAGCCACCATGGGTGACATCGATACAAGAGTCAAAGAGATCATCATGAACAAGCTCGGCGTTGACGACGGACAGGTCACGTCGGAAGCTTCCTTCACGAATGATCTGGGTGCCGACTCGCTTGACACCGTCGAACTGGTGATGGAGTTTGAGAAGGCCTTTAACCTGCAAATTCCGGACGAGGATGCGGAGAAGATTGCCACTGTCGGCGATGCCGTTTCCTACATCAAAGCCAAGGCCCCCGCGGCCTGAGGCTGCTCCGCCTTTCATCAGCAAACCAACAGGCATTCATGAATCAGAAACGGCGCGTTGTGGTGACGGGGTTGGGCGCGGTCACTCCTCTCGGGTTAGGGATCGAGGAGTACTGGCGCAATCTTATTGCGGGCAAGAGTGGGGCCGGTCCCATCACCTCTTTTGATGTTTCGCGGTACGATACTCGATTTGCCTGTTCCATCAAGGGTTTCAAAGCAACCGATTTCCTCGATCGCAAGAGCGTGCAGAGGATGGATCCGTTTGCACAATTCGCGGTGATTTCGTCAGACCAGGCCATCAAGGACTCAAACCTGCCGCTGAAGGAGATGGACCCGGATCGGATCGGCGTCGTGTATGGTTCCGGCATCGGAGGGATGTCCACGTATGACGTTCAGTTCAAGAATTATATTCAGGGTGGACCCCGGCATATCAGCCCATTCTTTATTCCAATGCTGATTCCTGATATCGCGTGTGGATATATCTCGATAAAGCATGGTCTCAAAGGACCCAACTACGCTACCGTTTCGGCCTGTGCAACAGCCTCTCATGCCATCGGAGACGCATACCGGATTGTTCAGTATGGTGATGCGGATGTCATGGTGTGTGGTGGGTCGGAGGCTCCGATCACGCCGATGGGCCTCGGGGGGTTCAATTCTATGAAGGCCCTTTCAACGAGAAACGACGACCCTGAGAAGGCAAGCAGGCCATTCGATTTGCAGCGTGACGGGTTCGTCATGGGAGAAGGTGCCGGCTCTCTTGTTCTTGAAGAACTGGAGCACGCGGTGAAGATCAACGAGCGAATCGTCGAGTTGGTCGAATCG
>DAIPLH010000024.1:0-714 GCA_036769325.1 Bacteroidota bacterium | reverse complement strand
AAATGGCAGGAATTGGTTTCACCGCCGATGCGTTTCACATTTCCGCTCCGCCCGAGGATGGGGAAGGAGCGGTCCGTTCCATGCTTCGTGCAATCAAGGATGCAGGGGTGTCGAAGGACCAGATCGATTATGTCAACGTTCACGGCACTTCCACACCGCTTGGTGACGTCGCTGAAACAATTGCCATCAAGAAAGTGTTCGGCGATCACGTAAGGAAGATGAATATCAGCTCAACGAAATCCATGACAGGGCACTTGCTTGGGGCAGCAGGGGCGGTCGAGGCCATAGCGGCAATCATGGCCTGCAAGACAGACGTTGTCCCGCCGACAATCAACTATGAATTTCCTGATCCGGCCTGCGACCTGAACTATACACCCAATGTCGCCGTCAAACGGCCGGTTCATTACGCGATCAGCAATACCTTCGGCTTCGGGGGTCATAATGCAACCTTGCTGGTGAAAAAATACGCTTCGGGGTAATTTCCATGGGGTTGGTTCTGAGGTTTCTTCAAAAGTGGGGAGGGAAGTTTTTCGATAGCAAGGAGAGAGCCCAGCGGAACCTCCTCCATCATAAACTCAAAACCTTCCAGCAACGCATCGGACACACCATCCGGAACGAAGAGTTATTCGTCCAGGCCCTTCTTCATCGTTCCTTCCTTCAGCGCATGAGTCACGTCGGACCCTCCAACGAACGGCTCGAGTTTCTCGGTGACTC
>DAIPLH010000023.1:12273-15675 GCA_036769325.1 Bacteroidota bacterium | reverse complement strand
CTCGGCATGGTCGAGCAGCACTTCCTCCTCGATTCGCCTCACAACCTTATCCGCGTTGCTCATGATCTCGTCATCGGTGAATCTCAGGAAGTGAACCCCTTCTCTCTCAATCCTTCGCTGTCGTAATGCGTCACGGCGTCTTGCCTCGTCACCCTCATGGCTGTCCCCATCCGCCTCGATTGCGAGCTTCAACTCTGGGCAATAAAAATCCACCACATATTGACCTATGCCGTGTTGCCGCCGGAACTTGTACCCGTCAAGTTGTCTCCCTTTGAGGCTATACCAGAGTATTTTTTCGGCCAACGTCGTATTAGTGCGAAGGTACTGCCGCTTTCCTTTCTGCCCTTTTCGGTTGTATGTTGTTCCCATGCCCACGATCTCTGTATCGAACTATCCAATGCGGGCTCATCTTCGTGCTGCAGGTGGTTGACTCCACCACCACACGGTATTTTAGAACCCCTCTTGTCTTCTCCCCCTAAGAAGAAGGGGAGAGATATTGTGTGTGGTGGTGGTGTTTCGTCGGGCGCTGAATGTTGGCTGTTGGATGTTGGATGTTCACAAAGTTCCCCGGGAAACACGCCAGGACAAAAGCCGTCTTGTGCAGAATTTCATTCAGCCTAAATATCGCTCCACAAGCCCCGGAACCGCCCGATTCACGGTCGCATGCTCATACGCGTATGCTATGGCAATTAACGATGGCTCACTATAGGCTCGCCCAAAGAAGGACAGTCCAACGGGGAGCTTGTGTACCATCCCACACGGAACAGAGATATGCGGATACCCTGAAATCGCTGCCGGCGTCGTGGCCGAGACATTTCCCCATTGATCCCCGTAGATGACGTCAATGGAGCAGGGCGGCCCTGCGGTTATGCCGCAAATCGCATCAAGCTGATCTCCTCCCATGACCGCCTCGAAAATTTCTCTTGATCCGGTACTGCTCTTCTTCAACGCTTCACGATATTCGGCATTATCCAATCCGCCTTTCGCTTCAGAACTCTCAAGAATATCCTGCCCGAAGTAGGGCATCGCCTTTTCGGGATTCTGCTTGTTGAATTCAATGACATCCCTCAGCGACTTCACCTTTGCCTTTGCTCCGGAGAGGTAGCGGTTCAGCGTTTCACGGAATTCAAACTGCAGCACGGTAAACTCAGCTTCGCCGAGATCGCTGAACTTGTCAATGAAATCAACCTCAACAACAGTGGCCCCTTGCGCTTTCAGGGTCGCTATCGCGCGGTCGAACAGGACATTGATGTACCGATTCTCACTCTGTGGCTTTTTCTCGATACCGATCCGTTTTCCTTTCAATCCATTCAAATCAAGGAATTGAGTGTAATCTGCGTGAGCTTTCCCGGGGCTTTCCCGCGTAATCACGTCAGCATCGTCAACGCCTGTCATCGCGCCAAGCAATGCCGCAGCGTCGGCAACGGTTCGCGCCATTGGACCGGGAGTATCCTGGGTTGATGAGATCGGAATGATACCAGAGCGGCTCAACAATCCAACAGTCGGTTTGATGCCAACGATGTAGTTCGATGATGCCGGTGAGGTGATCGATCCATCGGTTTCTGTTCCCACGGCCACCGTGCAGAGGTTGGCAGACACGGCCGCGCCGGAGCCTGAGCTGGACCCCGAGGGGTTGCGATCCAGGAAGTACGGATTCCTGGTCTGCCCTCCCCTGCTGCTCCAGCCGGAGCTGGAATTGGTTGACCTCATGTTCGCCCACTCGCTGAGATTGGTCTTACCCAGCACAACTGCCCCTGCCGCACGCAAGCGGGCGACAATGAACGCATCCTTTGTTGCAACGTGACCTTCAAGGGCAATCGAACCGGCTGTCGTCTGCATCTTATCGGCAGTATCGATGTTGTCCTTGACAAGAACGGGAATGCCATGGAGAGGACCTCTCACTTTTCCCTGCTCGCGCTCATCGTCAAGCATACCGGCAATGAAGAGCGCATCCGGATTGACTTCAATGACCGAATTGAGTTTTGGGCCGGCCCTGTCGACCTCTTCGATTCGCTTGAGGTAAAGCTGAGTAATACCGCGCGATGTCAACTCACCGGCTTTCATCCGTTGCTGAAGTCCGGCAATGGTGACTTCGGTGAGGGGAAAATCATCCGGAAGCGAACTCTGTTTCTGCTCTAGCGCCCTTGCCGCGGAAGACGGGAGCACTGCAAGAACAGCACCCGCGACCGGGCCGGCTTTAAGAAAGGTTCTTCGTTTCATTGTCACACCTCCTGATCGGAATCCCAAGAGCAAGGCGTCCTTCACCCGAGTTTCTTCTCAGAGGAAGGATACCTTGGTATTGTGGTTGGGCGTTGAATGTTGGCTGTTGGATGTTCACGAAGGCTGCCAGATGAACATGGAACAACCAACATCCAACAACCAATGTGGTGCACTTGCTGTTGACGGTCGACTTGTGGACCGACAATCCAAAATCAAGGCATCCTTTCTCGAAGTTTGGTCAATGACGAAGGGCCGCCTTGTCGAGGTTTTGGTCGCTTCAGAACTGCACACCCAGCATAAACAACAGCAGTCCTGTCCCTTGCTCTGCTCTTTGTGTTGCCGAAGTCCCTCCGCTGCTGATTAGGATATCATACTCCGGAGAGGCGCTTAGGTAGCTGACTTCAAGCAAAAACGTGCGGTTGAGTGCACATCCAATCCCGATACCGAAGGCTATCGACGATCCCGTGGCAGGCGCCGCAACACCGACGACATCGAACTGCTGAACGGTCAGCTCCGGGCTCCTGCCGATCATCATTCCGACCTGAATCATTCCGTTGAGACTGAAACTTGATGACCCTCTCCCCTCAAATCGAAAACCGGTCATCGGCCATACGGTGAACCAGGAGCCTGCTTCAACCGTTGTTCCGGACGGCACGATGATGCGGGAGTCATCTACCTTGTTGAGAGCGAAGGATGCGCTGGTAGTCCACGAGACACCCGAACCGAGATAAAGAGAAACCTGTGCTCCCAGTACAAAGCCAGGCTCCGCAAGCCCATCCTCGCCTCCGGATTTCATCCCAAATTCGCCTACCGGATTGGCAATTCCACCCTTTAGCGCAAATCTCCAGCTCGGCTGCATAACCGTATCCAAAGTTGTCGCAGTTACCCCAACCTCCGACACAGGGTCCATGCTTTCGCCAACCGAATCGCTCGCAACGGTCAACTGGGACGCAAGGATTGAATCGAGGATGGATGATTTCTCCTGTACGGATTTTCGTCTGAGAGAAATTCTTTCTGTTTCATCGCCTGTTCCGACCATCCCACCCACGGATGCAGCGGAGGCCAACTTCGTGCGCGGCATGAAGGAGATCTACCAGGGACCGATCGTCGTCGGTCGCGATGGGATGACGATCGAGGTGCCGTAGTTGGCGGCGCGGTCCGCGCTCGCCTCGTCTTCGACGC
>DAIPLH010000023.1:4907-12263 GCA_036769325.1 Bacteroidota bacterium | reverse complement strand
ACCGGAGCTCAGCAACCACCCCAATGCTGCCCCACCAACTATTCCGATTGGGATTGCGACCCCCGATTTCCTTCCAACAATCTTCTCGACCCATAACAGGGAGTCGATTGGAACCTCCACCTCCCCTGTCCTGGTGAGGACAGAGATGGAATCTCCTGATCGATCCACCAAGAAAACGCCATGAAGCGTTGTCACTTCACCTTGGCTAACATTCCACGTAGGGGGGTTGGTTGGCTGTGCGAAGGATTGATAGGAAAGAAGGATTGTTAGAAAAAGAAAGGGGAGGGTTGAGAAGGCCGGCATTGATCCTACAATACCGCCAATCCCATCACCAAACCTGCTTTCATCAGCCAATTTGCAAGAAACATTGAGATCCGACAGACCATTTTGCGTCATTCCTGTTTGAAGAGCCCCGCAGCCCAGGTGCTGTGCTTGTCGTCAGGAAATTCAGACTTCAGCAATTCAAAATATTCAACGGCCTGGTCTTCATCATCATTCAGAAGTGAAATCTTTGTCAGAAGAAAGAGTTGCATCGGACGGTCTGGACTCTCAACATCGTTTTCGATGCACTCCTCGAGGAGATCTGAGGCCTCTCCCTGTTTGCCAATCAGGTGATAATTCAAAGCCATGCGGGAGTAGATGCGGTACCTCGTCATTGGTTCATCGATCCGGTGTTCCGAGGCGAGAAATTCATCATAGTACTTATTGCTCACCTGAGGCACGTTCAGGAGTTGATACTGGTCGGCAATCGCTCTGATGAGTTCTGTGCTGTCCGGCGATGACAGGGATCGGCCGATAAGTCCGTAGACCGGTTTCAGGTTGGAAGGTAGTGACTTCAGAACGCTCGACATCTCTTCCACCGACTTGTAACCCGAGATATGAAACAGTTTGTTTCCATAGCCATCCAGAATCAGCATTGCCGGGATCTCAGTAATGCCGTAGCGATTGTTGAGAAGAAACTCTTTGTCGAAATCAAGCCGGAGTGGAACAACTCGTTGGGATGCGGAGCGGACCGGTGCCTGGTTCCATACCTGGTGATCCATCGCAAGGCAGGGTCCACACCAGAAGGCCCAGAAGTCGGCAAGGATGAGCTTGTTTTCACTGACAGCCCGTTCCTGGGCCTTATCGAGACTTACGAGCCAATCGACTGACTGAGCCGGAAGCTCCTGAGAAAAGAGGAAATAGAAAATGCAAAGAATCATTCCACCCATGTTCGGGGTGATCGATGACTGTTGCATGGATTACTCCTTTCGGATGTTCATCCAACCGGATGTGGACTCATCAGCTAGGAAGGCCGCCTGGCCAGCTACCGCGTCATATAGTCGCTGAGCATCAGAACCATCAGGATGATCATCCAGAAGATCCCTGCAATGGCAAAGAGCCATGTGAGGCGGGGGCTGAATTTCACGTGCATGAAATACATGACGACGATTGTTGCCTTGAACGTCGCAATAACCAGGGCGAGGTAGATATTCAACCATCCGAAGTTGTAGAAGGCGACGTCCACCGTCACAAGAGTCATCAGCAGCAGGGTGGCAAAAACAAGCAGGTAAATCTTCTGGGGAACGACGTGCGACAATCCTATGCCCTCCCTATCAGATACAGTAATGGGAAGAGGAAAATCCAGACAATGTCCACAAAGTGCCAGTACAATCCGGTAATCTCCACGGGCGTATTATAGGCCGAGCTGAAATGTCCCTTCCTTGCTCTCACGATCAACCATAGCATGAGACCAAAGCCTATCACCATGTGCGTCGCGTGGAGGCCGGTCATCACAAAGTACAGCGTGAAGAAGAGCTGTGCCTGTGCACCGTGCGGACCCTCGAAGACAAACGATGCCCCCGGGAAGAGATGTTCATGAAACTTGTGCATATACTCGAAATACTTGATAACGAAGAATACCAGGCCCAGCACGATGGTCAAGATCAGCCACGGAACGATTTGTTTCACCTTATCCGTCTGCGCGGCACGGACTGCCAGGGCCATGCTCAGGCTCGAGCAAATCAACACCGCAGTGTTGGTTGCTCCAAGAACGACGTTCAACTTGTTACTTGCCGCCGCAAACGCGTCCGGGTAGAGGAAATGGCAGACTGCATAGGCCCCAAAGACTCCTCCGAAGAACATCACTTCGGTCACCAGAAATGCCCACATGCCCAGGGTCGCGGCCTCGCGTTGCTGTTCAGCGTCCTCGAAGTGGTGTGCTACTGCACTGTGGACCTTACTCACTCGCTGCTCCCCTTTTTGTCGTAAAGGTACGGTTCCGTTGTCACGACAGGTGTTTTCTCGAAGTTGTGCGTGGTCGGCGGCGAGGGAGTCGTCCACTCAAGTCCGGTCGAGCCCCAAGGGTTGTCTCCGGCATCCTTGGGCCTCCTGAGTGACCAGATCAGGTAGACCATCGGAATCAGGTAGCCAAGCCCCAGGATCGAAGCACCTGCAGTCGACATGACGTTCAATACCTGGAATTCCTCAGGATAGACGTAATAGCGTCTCGGCATTCCGAGATGGCCAAGAATAAACTGAGGGAAGAAGGTCAGATTAAATCCCACAAAAAGAATAAGTGCGGAGAACTTCGCCCATGCTTCGTTGTACATTCTTCCGGTGATCTTCGGCCACCAATAGTGGATACCTGCAAGGTAGCCCATCACCGCACCGCCAACCATGATGTAGTGAAAGTGCGCTACTACAAAATAGGTGTCCGTCAGGTGCACGTCTACTGCCAGCGATGCAAGGAACAAGCCGGTCAATCCCCCGATCGTAAACAGCCCGATAAACCCGAAGGCATAAAGAATCGGAGTCCGGAATTCAATTTCACCTTTGTAGAGAGTTGCAGTCCAGTTGAACACCTTGACGGCAGAAGGAATGGCAACCGAAAAGCTGAGGGCCGAGAAAACCAGGCTTGCGTACACCGATTGGCCGGAAATGAACATGTGATGTCCCCACACGAGGAACCCCAGGACGGCAATGGCCATGATGGCGAACGCCATGAAGTTGTAGCCAAAGATCTTCTTGCGCGCGAAACATGTTACCACCTCGCTCACCACGCCCATCGATGGAAGGACCATGATGTAAACGGCCGGATGCGAGTAGAACCAGAAGAGATGTTGAAAGAGAACCGGGTCTCCCCCAAGAGCGGGATCAAAGATGCCAACCCCGGCAAGTCGCTCGAATCCGAGCAGCACAAGAGTGATGGCAAGAACCGGCGTACCCAACAGCGTGATCACGCTTGTTGCATAGCTTGCCCAGATGAAGAGAGGCAGGCGGAACCAGGTAAGTCCGGGAGCGCGCATCTTGTGGATGGTGACCACAAAATTCACAGCGGTCAGGATCGATGAGAAACCAAGGATAAAGACGCCGACCACCACAGGAACAACGTTCGAAATTGTGTACCGACTGCTGTATGGGGCATAGAACGTCCAACCCGTATCGAGTCCACCGTCAACAAGCGTGTAGATCGTAAACAATCCGCCGATTGTATAGAGGTACCAGCTCAGGAGGTTCAGCCGTGGAAAGGCAAGGTCGCGGGCCCCGATCATCATCGGCACCATGAAATTCCCGAGTACAGCAGGAATCGACGGGATGAGGAAGAAGAAAATCATCGCCGCACCATGCATGGTGAAGAGCTTGTTGTACGTCTCCGCCGATACGATATCCCCCTGAGGCGTCATGAGCTCGAGACGGAGGAGAACCGCAAAGAACCCACCGACGAAAAAGAAGAGGGTGATCGAAATCAGGTAGAGAATTGCGATCCGTTTATGGTCCTGTGTAAAGAACCAGGACCTGACTCCGTATTCTGCGTTCAGATAGTCCTGGCTTTTTTGTAGTGGATTCGTCATGATGATCTTGATTTTTTAATCTTCACTCTATGCTCTTCACTCTATGCTCTCTGCTCTTCGCTCTCTGCTCTTCGCTCTCTGCTCTTCGCTCTCTGCTCTTCCCGTCTCAGTTCCGAACTCCCTTCGCCGATGGGTCCTCCCCGCGGAGAGATCTGACATATTCTACGAGCTGGTTCACCTGGTCAGGATTCAACTGATTCCTGTAGGTTGGCATCAGTCGCTGGTAACCAGCAACGAGCCGGGCATTCGGGTTCAGAATTGATTCACGGAGATACTCCACATCGGCTGTCACCACATCTCCATTGGCGAGCCGGACTTCCTTCCCGAACAATCCCTCCAGGGCGGGTCCGCGCTGCCCGGAGACCTGCCGGTGGCAGGTCTGACATCCGAACTGCTTGAACAGGGCCTCGCCGGAGCTGAGCATTGCAATGTCTGACGCTTTCCCTGCCAGCCATTCCTCATACTTGTCCTGCTCCAGCGCAACGATCTTCCCGATCATCCCCGAATGCGAGGTCCCGCAATACTCAGCACAAAACAGATGATATTCCCCCGGTTCCGTCGCCTCAAACCATTGTGTGCTGTACCGGCCGGGCAGAACATCCTGCTTGACCCGAAACGCGGGGATGTAAAAACTATGTATCACGTCCTGAGACGTCATGATCAGCTTCACCGGTCTCCCAACGGGGACGTGTAGCTCATTGATCTCTCTGTTACCCTGCGGGTGTTGCACCTTCCACATCCAACGCTTACCGACGACATACACTTCCATTGCATCCCTGGGTGGAACCCTCATGTCCACGAACAGCTTGGCCGCCCACGTGAAGATCCCGATGGTTATGACAAACGGAATCACCGACCAGAGAATTTCGACCGGCAGGTAGTCATCCTTTGCACCCTTCCGCGGAGCCGGTGATCCCCTTCGATAGCGAACGGCTGAGTAGGTCAATCCGACGATGATAATCAGGCTGAAAAAAATGCTGATCGCCACCAGAAACGCAAAGAGTGCGTCAACCTGGCCTGCAATCGTCGATGCCTGATCGGGCAATAAGGGAAAATTCCACATAGGCAATTACACGGTGACCTGTCTGGTTTGCTTTCTATCCCGACGGAAATTCATCGCCATGTATCCGACAATCCCGAGAACCGTGATCACGCCTCCCCCCTTGAGCAGGTTTGTGACGACAACGCCATACTTGCCGGTAGTGGGGTCATAGTGGTAGCAGAGGAGGAGGAGTTTTTCGACCGGTGACCCGATTCTGTTATCCGCTGCTTCCATGAGTGAGAAGGTCAGGTCCCTGGCGACATATTCGATTCCATACAGGTATCGCGCAAGTTTCCCTTCAGGAGTCACAACCATGATTCCGCTTGCATGGGCAAAC
Source organism: Bacteroidota bacterium (assembly GCA_036769325.1). Taxonomy (GTDB): domain Bacteria; phylum Bacteroidota; class Ignavibacteria; order UBA10030; family UBA6906; genus DAIPLH01. Next base: position 7,051 of record DAIPLH010000023.1, on the reverse strand, counting down.
TGCTTCGTGTCCGCGTCATAGACATATCGGAATCCAACGGCCTCAGCAAGGCGTTTGATTGATTCCTGGTCACCTGTCAGAAAATGCCACCCATTTCCGGCGCCTGGTTTTCCATAGCTTGTTATGTACCCCGCCTTCTTCCGGGCTGCGAGTTCCGGAGACTCCGCCGGATCGATGCTCACAGTGATAACATCGAATTCTTCCCCCACTGTGAAGTCGATAATCCGAAAAGTCTCGATCATCCCGTTCAGGACCTGCGTGCAAAGCATCGGACAGTTATAATAGACGAGGGAGAGGATTACCGGTTTTGCACCAAAGTATTCGCCGAGAAGAACACTTTCGCCAGCTTCATTCCGGAAAGTGAGATCAAGCGGTATTTGTTCGCCTAACCTTTGATCAATCCCCACCTCCTCAAACACATTGGGGTCGGGCATCCCCGGCTGCGATAGAGCCTGGGCGCCGGCAAACAAAGCCAAAGCCAAAACAAGAATCTGTCTACTTCGAGGATACGCGCTGGTCCGGTCTTTCGTTGTTTTCATCGTTGGAGATTTCTGATTTCCGATTTCCGACCTCTGACTTCTGACTTCTTGCCTCTTTCTCCTACCCTCACGGGGTAGGCCGCTCCTAACGGAGCTTTCGACTATTTTGTTTTTGTTTGGCCGTTCTACCAACAGGCCGTCCCTAACGGGACTCTGGGCGTCTTTCTTGCAGCGTTAACCCTGCTTCTTGTCTCTTGCTTCTGCCCTTCTCTTTCGACTTCCGACCTCCGACTACTGACCTTTCGCGTTCCGCGTTCCGACTTCCGCGTTCCTGTCTCTGTCTTCCCACTCCCACCTTTCGCGTTCCGCGTTCCGCGTTCCCTCCCCCCTACCTGCTCCTCAACACATCCTTCCCCACCACCAACTCCATCGCCCGATTGACCGGCACCTGAACAATGCCTGAGTCACGGCTTACCCATCGGTATGACACGAGGACTGAATCCTCCCTTTCCCGCAGTGCAAATAGAGAAGCAGCCGGATTTGCTTCGACACGTGGCTCAGGGGGCAACTTCTTCGTGCCCGAATCTATCAACACTTCGGTAGGTGCACCTGGTTGTGGACTCATCTCCGAGAATACTCCCTCGACTAACCCTGAGTAGAGCAAGCCGGCGAGCATCAGGGCGAGCAGTCCTATCCCGGTAACAAGGATCCTTCCAAAATGGATGTCCGCCTGCTCGTGGTTCCGTGCAAGCGATTCATCCTTTGTCGACGTGTGTTCCTTCTTCTTCATTCGAGGTCTTGCACATGAAATGCATTTTCAGAAAAACGTGGATCCTTGAGCGGGATCATTGGCTGTGCTCTGAATTCACGGACGAACAATGCGATCCACAGCCCTCCAATGCCGATTGGCGCAAGGATATCCATCCAGTGAATCGTCCACTCTCCAGGGGAAAAGGCCGGTTTGATCAGCCAGAAGTAGTCCACAAAGCGCATAACAAGAATCAGCACGGCAACACGGGCCAGACTCTCGATGTATCGCTTTCGGTTTCTGAACAACAGAAGAATGAATGGAACAAAGAAATGGCCGACCAGGAGAAACACGGCGATGGCGTTCCAACCGGTTCCGAGCCGCCGGATGTACCAGAAGTTGTCCTCCGGCAGGTTCCCGGACCAGATGATCAGGAACTGAGAGAAGGCCATGTAAGCCCAGAGGATTGTGAACGCAAACAGCATGTTTCCAATGTGGTGAAAGTGCCTTGTTGTCAGCACATCAGAATAGGGCGCCCCGTCTCCAAACAGCCGGAGCAGCAGAATGCAGAACGCGAGTGCAGTCAGAACCATGCCAACGATCAGGTGCATACCGTAGATAGTCGAATACCACTCAGGCTCCAGGGACATGAGCCAGTCAACCGATGCGAGGGTCACGGAAATCACAAAAAGGATGATCCCTCCACTGCTGAAGAGTTTCATCCGCCGTGTCAGCCCTGGCTCCTTGCCGCCATCCTGCTGGCGGGACTTTCTGCTGAGCCAGAAGGCAAGAACGATCCAGAGGGCAAAGTATGCCACCGTCCGGGCGATAAAGAATGGGATGTTGAGATACCCGGCCTTGCTGTGCAGAACATGACTGGCTTCAACAGTTTCATGATTTGTCCACGGATAGAGACT
>DAIPLH010000023.1:0-4897 GCA_036769325.1 Bacteroidota bacterium | reverse complement strand
AAGGCTGTCCAGTCCCATGATGACCGGAACGAAGAAGAGAAACAGGAACGGAAGGACACGCGCCCCCGCCTCAACCATTCGTTGAATAATATGTCCCCACGCTCCGGAAACAAGGTGGTGAAGCAAGAGAATTGCAAGACAGCCAAGACTCAGTCCAACCCAGAAGATTGATCCGAGGAGATACGACTCAAAAAACTGCTGATGATAGGTGATCCCCCCTGCGATGAGCAGAGCCAACGCGATGCTCCCTGTCACCAGACTTCGCCTGCCGATGGAATCGAGCTGCAGCAAGATGCTCTCGCGTGATCTCATCGGAGGTTTGCCCGCTCGGATTCCGACAAATCACTTACATCAACCATCCTGCTGTATTGCAAAGCACGGATATAGGCAACAATGGCCCAGCGATCTTCAAGGCGAACACTCGGTGCGTAGCTGTACATCCGGCCGAATCCATTCAGGATAACATCGTAGTAATGTCCGACCGGTTTTGCCCTCAACGAATCAGAGTGAAAAGAATTCGGCCGGGGAAAACCCCGCTGGACGATCATGCCGGTACCATCACCGAGCCGGCCGTGGCAAGGTGAACAGAAGGTTTCGAAGCGCTCCCGACCCCGGCTCAGGAACTGATCCGAAACCGGGAATGGAAATGTTTCCACCAGACGCCCGTCGACTCTCCCAAGATAGAGGTGATCATCAAGTCGAGCCTCACCCCGGGGGACGGTTCCTTCAACAAGCGGACGGGATGAAAGTCCATTGTCAAACAACGAGCTCTCCTCCAGCGGCTTGATCTTCTGGCCGTCGTACATGTCGTTGCATCCCCACAACGTAGTGGCGAAAAGCAGAGCGATGGCAACCGGAGGTCTCATGCCTGCTCCACCACCGTAACATGTGTTGGTTTAAGAGACCTCAGGAATCGCTCGGTCTCCTTCTGTTCGAATTTCGGGTCTGTCGATTCAATCAGGAGAAAGAATTTGTCCCGCGTCGCCAGCTCGAACCGGTCAACATTGAACACCGGATGCACCGGACGGGGCAGCCCGTTGCGAAAGATCATCCCTATGACGGCCCCGAGGGCAGAGAAGAGGATCGTCATTTCAAATGTAATCGGGATCCACTGGGGCCAGCTGTTGAGGGGCCGTCCGCCGATGTTGAGCGGATAATCAATGACCGCAACATAGTACTGCATGAAGAATCCGATGAGGCATCCGGCAACGCCGCAGCAGAGCACAAACAGGGGGAGCCGGGAATGGTGGATTCCGAGCGCATCCGTTAGCTCCTCCATCGGAAACGGAGTAAAGGCATCGATCTGGCGGTATCCGGCATCGCGCGCCTGCTCCGCAGCAGCAACGATTTCCTCGGGAGTGTCAAACTCCGCCATGATTCCGTGTATGGGGGGTCTTTTCATCTATCATTTAAACCACAAAGGCACGAAGGCACCAAAACAAATTGAATAGGTCTTACACAACAGCCAATTACTTCCCGTCTTTGTGTCTTCGTGCCTTCGTGGTAAATTCTAGTTCGCATCAGCGCTCGTATCAATGACTCTTCCTTTCCAGGGGAGCAGGTGCTTCAGTTCAAATATGGAAATCATCGGCATGACCCTGATAAACAGGAACATGAGCCAGACAAATACCCCGATCGAGCCGATAAACGTTCCCCAGTCCCAGATCGTCGGGTAGTACATATCCCAGGACGATGGTAGGAAGTCCCTGTGAAGACTCGTGATGACGATGACAAACCGTTCAAGCCACATCCCGACGTTAATGACGATCGAAACACAAAACAGAGAGAGTGTATGCAGCCGGATTTTCTTGATCCAGAGCAGCTGTGGAATCAACCCGTTGCACAGAATCAGGAGCGCATAGCTCCAGCCGTACGGGCCCGTGATCCTGTTGATTATCATAAACCGTTCGTACTCACTCCCGCTATAGAACGCAAAAAAGAGCTCCATGAGATAACCATAGAGTACAATCAAACCTGTGGCCAGCATGACCTTCGCCATGTAGTCAAGGTGTCTGTTGGTAATGTAGTTCTCGAGATGATAAAGCTTGCGGGCAGGCACGAGGAGGGTAATAACCATCGCAAAGCCGGAGTAAATTGCGCCGGCCACAAAATAGGGTGGAAACACAGTGACATGCCAGCCCGGAAGCAACCCGACGGCGAAGTCGAAACTCACGACACTGTGTACCGAAACAACGAGCGGGGTCGCAAGCCCGGCCAGCAGGAGGTATGACATCTCGTAGCGGTGCCAGTGATGTGCAGAGCCCCTCCATCCCATTGCAAGGATTCCGTAGATCACTTTCTGCCAGCGCTTTGTCGATCGGTCGCGCATCGTTGCGAGGTCGGGAATGAGGCCCACAAACCAGAACATAAATGAGACGAAGAGATATGTGGAGATCGCGAACACGTCCCACACGAGGGGGCTTCGGAAATTCGGCCAAATCGCCATCGTGTTCGGATAGGGCGTGAGCCAGTACGCAAGCCACGGGCGGCCCAGGTGAAGGATGGGGAACATTCCGGCACAACAGACTGCAAACAGTGTCATTGCCTCAGCAAACCTGTTGATGGCGTTCCGCCAATGCTGATGCAACAACAGCAGGATTGCAGAGATCAACGTACCGGCATGGCCTATTCCGATCCACCAGACAAGGTTCACAATAGCGAACCCCCAGCCAACGGGGTTGTTGACACCCCAGATGCCTACGCCCTTCGCAAAGAGGTAGGAAACAGACCCGATCAGGACCATGACAAGGCCAAAGGTCACCATCAGCGTAATGAGCATGCCCTTCGGCGTCTTCGTCTTCAGGACATCGCCGGAGATCTTGTCAGTAATCGTCGCGTAGGTTTCGTCGGGCCCCAGCAGGGGCTCGGCAATGTCAAACGCTTCGTTTGTCGTACCTGGTTTCATGTCGTCAGAAACGAGCTGCGAAGAGACGGAGATACCGCGTCTCCCCGTGACTTCTCTAGTCCTTCATTGCAGGGTTTGGATTGCGTAATCGAGCCAGATAGCTTGTGCGCGGTTTGGTATTCAATTCGGCGAGCAGCGAATACTCACGCGGATCGGCCTTGGCCGCGGCGACCTTGCTCCCCTTATTGTTGATATCACCGAAAACAATTGCCTGTGAGGGGCAGGCGGACTGACAGGCAGTTACGACCTCCCCGTCGCGTATCTCTCTCCCCTCCTTCTTCGCTGTGATCCGGGCTGAACTAATTCGCTGGACACAATAGGTGCATTTTTCCATGACGCCTCTGTTCCTGACGGTCACGTCAGGGTTGTGCATCAACTTCACCGGGGTTTCTTCGGTCTCGGTGTACTGGAGGAAGTTGAAACGGCGCACTTTGTACGGACAATTGTTTGAACAGTAGCGGGTTCCAACGCACCGGTTATACGTCATCACATTCAGTCCTTCATGATCATGAGACGTCGCCGCAACCGGACAGACAACTTCACACGGCGCGTTCTCACAATGCATGCACGGGACCGGTTGTGAATAGATCTCAGGGTCGTTGATGTCCCCCTTGAAGTACCGGTCCACCCTGATCCAGTGCATCTCACGCGCGTTGAGGACTTCTTCCTTCCCGACAATCGGTATGTTGTTCTCCGATTGACAGGCAATTGTGCAGGCGTTGCACCCGGTACATGCATTCAGGTCGATCGACATTCCCCAGGCATAGGAATCGTATTCATACGGCGGATACAAACTCTCTTTGTCACCCGGGTTATGGGATTTGTGCTTGGCAAATTCCGGATCCTCAATGAACTCTTCGACATCTGCAACCCTGACGATCTCCCGACCTTCCATCGAATGATGATCCTGCGTTATCGCGAGCGGATACTTCTCCCCCGTTTTTCGGATCTGAGCTCCTGTTGCCTGCCATGGAGACGCGAGACTTCTCAACACATTGACATTGGCGCCAATCCCGGTGCCTACTCTTCCTGAAAACACCCTGCCATAGCCGATGTGCAGGGTGACAACGTTATCGGCGTGGCCCGGGACAACCATAGCGGGAATTTCAATGCTCTTTCCGTTCAGAGTGATTTCAACAACATCGGACGTCTCAATGCCAAATCGGTTTGCGGTCTCAGGGCTGATGAACGCAGCGGTATCCCATGTCAGTTTCGTCACGGGTTTCGGCAGTTCCTGAAGCCAGCCGTTATTAGCAAACGACCCGTCCCAGATTGAAGGATCCGGCCGAAACTCTACCTCGAGCCCCTCGCTTGCCTTCACGGGGTCAGTGAGTTCAGGAACTCGCCCCGTTGCGGGCATGACCGTAGGCAGAGCACTTCCGGCAACAACACCGTTATTCAACGCAACCTTCCAGAAATCCTCAAAATCACCACCGTCGGAATGATTACGCCAATAGTCGCGGACAATGTCGTAACCCTTCTGTCCTGACCTGCCTTCGAATTCCGTGAGGATCTCGAGCAGAGAACGACTCCCCGCGTACAGCGGAGCAATAAGCGGCTGCATAATGGTGATGGTCCCATCGATGGATCTGGCATCCCCCCAACTCTCGAGATAGTGCGATTCCGGAATGTGCCACTGACAAACAGAGGCTGTCTCATCCACAGACAATCCAAGGTGAATGCTTGTCTTCACCTTCGGGATCAGGTTCCGCAGCGGGCTGTCATCCGGAAGCAGGTAGACCGGGTTTGTTCCTGCGAGAAGCATCAGGTCCACGTTTCCGGCTTCGATTTCCCGTTCCAGGTCACGGATGTTACGGTCCTGAAGATCTTCATGGTCATCCACCGGCGTCGTGAATGTCATGCTCTGGCCAATATTCCCGAGCGCGGCGTTGATGGCATGGACGAGTGCGTGTGCCGGCGCAGATTGCTCGCGCCCCACGATCACAATAGACTTCCCTGAATGTTGACGAAGGTCCTCGGCAACAATGTTCG
>DAIPLH010000302.1:4026-4292 GCA_036769325.1 Bacteroidota bacterium | reverse complement strand
GACTGCCTCCGACGGGGAAACCGGTGATCACTTCGGCCAGGCGGTGACGATCGGGAATGAGTTCGCTGTCATCGGCGCACCGGATGCAGCGTCCGGAGCGACAGGTGCCGGGGCAGCATATGTCTTCTCCGGTTTCTCTCCCGGGGTTCCATGCGAAGAGATCGACTTCTTCGGCGCCAAATGCAGCCCAAACGGTACGGCACAGGCGATGGTAAAGCTTTTCAATTCCACGATGTTTGCCGGAGAGACTATCGACATTCAACTGG
>DAIPLH010000302.1:0-4016 GCA_036769325.1 Bacteroidota bacterium | reverse complement strand
CCATCGCCCGTCTCCAGGTTCACCAGGCCGGCTTCGGTCAGCACACAGTCACGCTGGTCGACCCTGGAGGGTGCTACGATCCGGTCGATATTATCTGTCAGGTGAGTGGTGGACCAGTGGCGGATGACTTTGATTTGCTCTGGGAGGAGCGAGGCTATGACACGTTGGGCGCAGAGGGACCGGAACAGACAAGACTGATCGGCAACTTCCCGAACCCGTTCAACCCCATGACCACGATCAGCTATGAACTTGCGGTGAATATCCATGTGACTCTCACCGTCACTGACATCATCGGCAGGGAGGTGTCACGGCTGGTGGATGGATACCAGGAGGCGGGGTACAAGACCGTAATCTTTGATGCGAGCAACGTCGCCAGCGGGATCTATTTTTACCGGATTCAGGCTGGAGATTTCGTGGAGACGAGGAAGTTGATACTCATCAAATAAAGATGAGTCGAAGGGTGGCTTGACGATCAGAAATCAACAATCCACAAGGGACCACAACGGTCAGTCGTGCGGTTTCTTCCTTACGGACTGAAGCCAGAACTCGGCTTGCAGGAACTCTCTGAAAACGCGGGTCATTCGGAACTGCGACTCGGCAAAAACCGCAAACATGCGTGCTACGCCATAGATGACATCGGATTTGGCCACGATTGCACAGGCATCAAACGTTACTTGTTCCTTGAGGCGTTCAATCCGGTCTGCAACCGCAATCAATTGATCCTTCTCCGGTACCGTTTCTAACTCGCTGAAATCGAGAAGGACATCAAGTTGGCGTGGACATTGTGGGTCGGTCTCAAGCTGATCGAAATGGCCCAGGACATCCTGGAGGCTGACAACGCCGACGCATTTTGTCCGGATAACAGACGTCCCGATGTCGATTTGATATGGAATTGGCATGCGGACCCCTCTACCCCCAAGTGAGAAGCGACTAACAAACAAATGACGCCAAGGGCGTCATTGGAACGGAGGTTAATCTAGCGAATCACCCGGTCAATTACAAGAGATCATCTCGTAAAAGACCCCTGAAATGTGTCGGAATTTGCGATCGTTTTCCCGCGGAAAATCATCCTCCCACTTCTCGCTCCAGCGGAAACTTTTCTAAAAACGTTGTACCTTTGGGCAAGCCTTCCCTACCCTACCCATCAGAGGTGCAGTCATGACACGACCTGTTGTTATGCTCCTCGCTGCCGTCCTGTTCCCCACGCCATCCCGAGTCACCGCCCAGAGTCTCGCCGACCTGAAGTATAGAGTGTCGGCTGACGGTCACTACATGAATGGCAATCTCCAGCGCTGGTATTCGAATACGCGTCTCAACCTGACACTTTCGAACACCCTCGTGGCATTCACGGTCGCGCCGTCACTCATCTACGGACAGGCAGGCAGGGTCGTGTATGAACGTGAAGTTCTGGTCGCCGGCACGACCCAGCTTTTTCCTGAGGATCAGTTCTTTGCCCACGCTACTGTCGCATTCGACGTGAGCAAACGAAACAAGATCGAATCACGATGGCAATCCGGGGCGGGTATGGGGATCAACATCCTGCGGATCCAGGAGCATTCTGTTTCACTCTGGCATGCTTTCATCTATGAGGACACTCAATTCAACGTCGTCGAAGGAAACCAGACCTGGCGATCATCGTTTCGTCTCAAAGGGTTACATCAGCTGTTTGAAAGGGTTATTGTTGTCACATACGATACGTATGTGCAGCCCTCCATTCAACAGAGCAGCGATGTCAGATGGAGAGTCGTGGTTTCCCTCGAATTCCCCATCACAAAGGCATTATCATTCAGGACTACTGTGGACAACAGCCACGAGAGTGTCGTGCTGACCGGCCGAAAGCAGGATGACCTTCGGTGGACATTCGGAGTGTCTGTGGGAAACTAGGCAACCGGGGAGTTCAGGATTTTCAAATTTCCTAAAGCATGTTGAACAATAGTTAGGGTTCTATCCGATGAGCGTCAAACAGACAAGATGGGTCGAAAGGAAGTTCGAGCTTACAAGTCCCATTGGCATCTTTCCTTGTATCCTCGAACGGTTCCGGGGTACGCCGGGACGGCTGGAAGAAATGCTCAACGCATACACGGCTGACTTATTGGTGGAAAAGCCGGAGGGTGGATGGTCCATGCAGGAACATGCAGGTCATCTCTTTGATCTGGAGGAGCTCGGTGAGCGAAGGCTGCGGGAGTTCCTTGACAGAGTACCGGTCCTCAGCGGAGCCGATATGAAAAATCGAAAAACATACGAGGCGAATCACAACGCAAAACCGATCGGGGAAATTCTGCAGCAACTGCGGATCGCGCGAACAACACTCGTGTCAAAGCTTGAAGAACTTGACGAGACCCAGGTCGGGATATCGTCACTCCACCCGCGTCTCAACATGCAAATGAGAGTGATCGATTGGGTGACGTTTATGGCCGAGCATGACGATCACCACCTTGCCCGAATCAGGGGCCTGGGACGTATCCTAAGATCGAGCAACAAATGACCACCAATGTGAGTCTTTCCCAATCACGCCGGCATCGGTTGGCGTCGTCGATCACTTCGCAGCCATCGCCGCAACCTGCCCCTGCCTCGCATAATCTATCGCCTCCGCAAGGATTCGCGCTGATTCCTGAGGAGCATGAAAACCCATCGAGTTTTCCGCCGCAACGAAATCAAATCGGAACTGGGCTTTTCTGTGGAGCTTCAGCGCCTTCTCCAGCGAGCCGTCCGTTGCTCCGCTGTTCCTTGCTTCATTGATGGAATCAAAGAGTTGCAGGAGTGCCTCTTCCGTCCGGTCAAGAAGGGCTCTTGTTCTTCCCTGGATGGTCTCGATTCGTGACGCGAGTTCCTGTTCCGGTTGTGGGTGACATGTCTGGCACGCCCTCGCAATATTGAGGACAGGGCTCCGGACATGATGGTCACTGACTTTCACTGCGCCATCTCTCATATACGGCATGTGGCAGTCTGCACATGCCACACCGCTTTTTGCATGGATTCCCTGGTTCCAGAGCTCGAATTCGGGGTGCTGTGCCTTGAGAACCGGGGCTCCTGTCTCCTTGTGAGTCCAGTCCTTGAATCCAACCTCATCGTAATATGCTTCGATCTCTTCGACCTTGATTCCTTTGAACCATGGGTAGGTGAGAGTCGTTTTCTCTCCTTTGAAGTAGTATTCAACGTGGCACTGACCGCAGACGAATGTCCGCATCTCCTGACGGGTGGCATCCCGGTTCGGGTCATAATTCACGATTCCAAGAGAGCTCTTGAATGCCTTGATTCCATTCAGGAATCCGGGACGGGTAACCCGCAGGTCCATGGATTTCGGATCGTGACAATCAACGCAGGCAACCGGATGATCAACCAACAATCTCGCTTCCTCGTACGGCATCGCACAAATGATCTCAAATCCCTTCATCACATCTCCGCCTCCCCTCTTCCTGTAGGCGCTGATCACCGAGGAATGGCAATGCAGGCAGGCGCCAGGTTGCTTCTTTTCCGTTACGCGTCTTGTGGTTTCCTGATCCTTCAGCATGAACGCATGACCGCGTTCCTCGCGATAGTCAATGCTGAATGCGTAGCCCGAGAAGATCCTCCTGAGTGCTGGTTCCGTATCCAGCTTCTGAAACGCCTCACTCCCACCGTGGCGTGTCCTTACCGTATCAACTGTTCGTCGATACCCATCGTACTGCCGCGGAAAGTTCTTACCCCAAATGGCCGGGTCGATGGTCTCCTCCGACAGATCGGCCAGACGGAACGAAACTTCCTCTGCTTCCTCCTTCCTGTCACGCACATTGAAGAGCAGCCAGGTCGTCAGGAAGGTCAGAAGGGCGACGGCGATAGTGACGATGGCAAAATTCCTGTAGCCGGGTTTTCGGGTTTGAGCCATGGGTTGTCCTCCTTTGTATCAGATGCGTCCTTTTGCCTAATAAAGAAAACCGCCATGGCGCCAAGGGGGGAGGCCAAACACAACTTCTCAAATCCCCGCCCGAACGACCGAGACCGAGTTCAATTGAGTTCGGTCGGGCGGGTCAAATCAC
>DAIPLH010000301.1:1187-4296 GCA_036769325.1 Bacteroidota bacterium | reverse complement strand
GCCTCAAGAGCGAGCAGTCGCTCATAGACCATATAGTCCAGGTGCTTGCGCAGAGGGTTTGGATAACGCCTGACAAAAGATGGACCGAACTCATAGCTATCGAGAAGATCTCTCTCCGTAATGACGAAGCGCCCCACCGTTGCGACAACAGCCCCCTTGGGAGAAGGCTGAACTGGGAGAACCCAGCAGAAGAGCGAAAGCAATCCCGCAATCATCCCTTCAGTCCTGTAGAGGCCATGCTCTCGATGAAATATCGCTGGAAGAATCCATACGCAACAATAACCGGCAGCGAGAGCAACGTGGCGGCAGCAAGCAGGGAGCCCAGTTGCGATTCGGCCTCACCACCAATCGTGAACAGTGTGACAATCTGCGGCATCGTCATCAGGGAACGTTCGCGGACGACCATGAGCGGCCAGAGGACTTCATTCCAGCTCGCCATGAACGTGAGGATGGCAACAGTGATCATCACGGGGCGCGCCAACGGCCAGACGATGCTGAAGAGGATGCGCGGCTCCGAGCATCCATCAATCCGCGCGGCATCAAGCAGAGCAGACGGGATACTGAGGAAGAACTGACGGAACATAACGATGCTGAGTGCACTCATCATTGTCGGTGCAACCAAAGCAAGATAAGTGTCCGTCCATCCGAGCTTTACCATCAAAAGGTATTGGGGGATAAGGACAATCTGAAACGGGATCATCATCGTGAAGAGAATAACGATGTACAACAGATTGCTCCCGGCAAACCTCAGCTTCGCAAGCGCGTACCCGACCATGGAGCCGAAGAACACCACCGACGCCGTTGCCGAGAAGGAAACGATAAGGCTGTTGACGAATGCCCTGCCGATAGGGATCTTCGTGAACACCTGCTGATAGCTGGTCAGGTTGAAATTGGATGAGAAGAGACCCATCCCCGCAATCTCCATCTCCGGTTTCATGGACCCCGCGAGCATCCAGAGAAACGGATACGCAAACATCACGGCGCCGATCACGAGCAGCAGATATGTTATCACTGTTCTCACGTCGCCTCCGTCTCGATCACTCTCCGCTGGATGATCACGACCAGAAGGATCACGAGCGCGAATACAAAGCCGAGCGTGGCCGCATAACCCATGTGGTTGAAATAGAACGCCTGGTTGTAGATGTACAGCATTCCCGATAATGTGCTCTGCATCGGACCACCGCCTGTGAGGACGTATGGTTCAATGAAGAGCGAAAAGCCGCCAATGGTCGACAGGACGACAATCAGTATGACCGTCGGATTAAGCATTGGAAGGGTGATATGCCGGAATTGCTTTGAGGGTGTAGCTCCGTCGAGACTCGCTGCCTCATACAATTCGGAGGGAATGTTTTGAAGCCCGACGAGAAAGAGAACAATGTAGATACCAACGTTTTTCCAGGTTGCCATGATTGCGATGGAAGGCATCGCCCAGGCCGGGTCAATCAGCCATGGGATGGACGGGAGGCCGATGGCATGGAGCAGGCCGTTTAGTACGCCGTAGTCGTATGAATACAACTGCTGCCACAGGATGGTGACCGCAACGCCGGAGACAACGACCGGGAGGAAAAAGAGCGCGCGGAAGAACCCGCGCAGCCTCACCTTTGAATTGAGAAGGAGGGCAAACACCAGCGCAACAAGAATCTGCAGCGGAATGTGGATGAGGAGAAACGTGAGCGTGTTGGTGATGGACTTGAGAAAGAGGGGGTCCGCCACGAGACGCTGGAAGTTCTTCAGTCCGACCCATTCCATCGGCGTGACAATGTTCCACCGGTGAAAGACCAGGATGATGGAAAAACACAGCGGGTACGCGACAAACGCGAGGAAGAAGAGAACGTAGGGCAGAACGAACCAGTAACCGTTCTTATCGCTCTGCCTGATCTTGCTCAGGATCGAAACAGTCACGTCATTTGTTCCACTCAATAATGATCTCCGCTCTCCCCACGGCATCCCTCACGGCCTCGGCTGGCGACTTTCTCCCATACACAGCACACATTTCATATTCCTGAGAAATGCCATCGAGAATCTCCTTAAGGTCAGGAACCTCGTCCATTCCCCGTGTATACACCACCTGGCTGGCAAACTTCGTCATGACGGGGTTTCGGGTGAAGTAGTCCGCGAAAAGCGGGTTTGTAAGGAGATCACCGCGTACCGGAACCTGATCACACTGTTCAAGAAGCAACAAGTCATGTTCCGCCGTGACCAGAAATTTCACGAACTCCCACGCCTCCCGCGGATATTTCGTGTTGCCGAAGATTGCGATGTTCTTGAAATCGCCGGACGTGTAGACGGGACCAGCGTGATCACCAGGAACAGGGATGGGGGCAACCCCATATTTCAAATCGGGGACAAACTTCTTCAGGTGGGCAACCTGCCATGGCCCGGCAAAATGTGTCGCCTTCTTTTCAAGAAGAAACGGGTCACCCCCCTGAAAAAAGGTCCGCGGAAACAGTTGCTGTGCATAGCAGTCCTGAAAAAAAGCAAGGACCGTCTCGGATGCCCTGTTGCCGAATGCTACTCTCCCATCCTCAAACAGCATCCCGCCGTTCGAAGCGGCAATATAGAACGGATAAAAATCCATGAGGCGTTGCCACCAGATGGGTCGAATATCCCGTTCTCCCATCCATATGTCGATCTGACCGTCACCGGTCGTATCGCGCGACACTCGCTTCCCCGCAGCAAGATATTCCGGGTATGTTCGCGGAACTTCGCTCACCCCTGCTTCGAGCAGGAGTCGCTCATTATAGAACATCATCAGAGGATTCGTTTTCCACGGAATCTGGTAGAAGTGACCATCGGTGCTTTGAAAGGTTCTCAACAACTCTGGAGGAGTCCGCCCACCTGCAACCGAAGAGAAATCCTGAAACTGGTCGAGGGGAATCAGGCCGCCTGCCTGCGTGTACTCATGCAGGGCACCGGGCCAGATGTTCGAGCAAACGTCGGGAGTTGTCTTGCCAGCAATTGCCGCGAGAAGAACCTCCTCGGTGGACTGGCTGACAGGGATCGGCTGCATACGTACCTGGACATCCGGGTGCGTCCTGTTCCAGACCCGCACAAGGCTGTCAGCCAGTTCAACCTCCTGTGCATTCGGCGCCGGCCAGTATGTGAGTAC
>DAIPLH010000301.1:0-1177 GCA_036769325.1 Bacteroidota bacterium | reverse complement strand
CCGTCTGAGGCGTATCGTCATGACAACCGCAGTTGATGATGAGAAGGATCACAGGAAGAAGAGTTTTCACGATCTTCATCCATCAAAACAAAACAGAAACGGCAAGAATGTGAACCGCCTCAAGTCGTCCGAAATCGCTGTATGCGTAGTCAACCCGTGCATTCATCGTCTCGCCAAACAGCGGCGCCAGGATCCCGGTCCCGAGGGAGAGTCCCCCTTCGGCATCAGTCAGTAAGAGCGACTGGTACCCTCCCCGGAGGAAAAACATTTTCTGGAAACTGTACTCGGCGCCGACATTCAGGCTTTCATAATTATCTGTAGGGTGGAGGGCATCCACAGCGAGAGTGAGAAGATGGTTCTCTGTCTTGATTGCATCCACTGCCACCCCGAACTGGAAATTCAAGGGCAGGTGCCAGCTGTTCATCTCGATATTTTGCGGTATCCGATCATTCCCTCCGGTGTTCGTGGGATCGACAGGGTGAAAAGTGCGCGCGTCCCGTCCTTCGAGTTTCATCTCGGTCCCAAAGTTGGAAACCGCTGCCCCTATCCGCATACCGTTCAGAAAGTTGGTGACGAAGAGCGTCCCAACATCAATTGCGAAGGCGCCGGCGTGCATGTTCCAAATCCGTTCCGAAATATACTTGGCAGTGATCCCGATCGAGAATTTGTCGGAGAGATTGCGCGCGTAATGTATCCCTGCCGCAAAGCTTCCGGCATCAAAAACCTCGCCTGTCCCTTCGGGTTGGTCAACAGTACGGACAAGCATGTCCCCCATGCTCAGCGAAGTAAAGCTCAGACCAATCCAACCAAACTCTTCAAGGGATAAGGCGACGCCTGCGTAATCAAACTTCATATCCGCGATCCACTCAGCGTGTGCGAACATTGCCTCGCTTCGATTGAGTCGTGCGACTCCTGCAGGGTTCCAGTACAGGGCCGTGACATCATCGGAGGTACCCACGAATGCTCCGCCCATGCCAATCGCACGGGCGCCAACGGGGATTTCCAGAAACGGGGCGGCAGTGGTACCTACTTTTGAGACATCTCCGGTCTGTCCCGGTGCGGGGATCGCGGCAAGCAACAAACCTGATAACAGGATGATCTTTTTCACGGCGTTCCTCCAGGTTTATTTGATTATCGCAAAGCGGTCAATCTTTTCGCCAATCCCCGGTGCGTCGAC